>CAYOVS010000028.1:0-12068 GCA_964407445.1 uncultured Peptococcaceae bacterium | reverse complement strand
GAAATGGAGCAAGAGTTTGATTTTGGCGGTAGTATTAGTATGTGTGTTGAGCGCATCCGCAATCGCTGCCACACCGGCGCAAATTACCACTGCGCTCAAGGACACGCTGACCTATGTGTACCAGAAAACGCCTTCTCCCCAAGTGGGCAGCATCGGCGGGGAATGGGCTGTTCTTGGTTTGGCCAGAGGGGGCTATGCTGCGCCGCAAAGCTATTACGATGCCTATTACAAAACGGTGGAGCAGTATGTCAAGGATTGCAAGGGTGTGCTGCATGAGAAAAAATACACCGAATACTCCCGGGTGATTTTAGCTTTGACCGCCATCGGCAAAGATCCTGCCAAGGTAGCGGGATATAATCTGCTCACCCCTCTGGGCGATTTTGATAAAACCATCTGGCAGGGGATCAACGGCCCCATCTTTGCTTTGATCGCCCTGGATAGCGGCAATTATACCATGCCGGTGAACAAAGACGCCGCCCAGCAGGCTACTCGGGAAATGTATGTAAATGAGATCTTGCGTCGGCAATTGGCGGACGGCGGTTTTGCCCTCTCCGGCGATACGGCGGATCCGGATATTACCGGTATGGCTTTGCAGGCGCTGGCCAAATATCAAAGCACGGCCGGGGTAAAGACCGCCACGGAAAAAGCGCTGACCTGCCTTTCCAATATACAGGACGCCAAGGGCGGCTATGCCAGCTGGGCTACCAGCAATAGTGAAAGCGTGGTGCAGGTGATTGTGGCTTTGGGAGAACTGGGTATCCCCATGGATGATAGCCGCTTTGTCAAAAATGGCAATACCCTGGCTGACAATTTACTGAGCTTTTACACCACGGGCAAGGGCTTTAAACATACCTCCGACGGTACCGGTAACGATGGAATGTCCACCGAGCAGGGCTTGTACGGTCTGGTTTCCCTGTCTCGCGCTGCCGCAGGCAAAAACAGCCTGTATCGGATGAGCGACGCGGCTGCCTCCACCGGCAATACCACCGAACCCGGCGCCCAGCAGCCTGCCGATAACGGCGGGGTGCAGATCAAGCCGGTGACCGCTGCCGGAAAGACCTTTACCGATGTTCAGGGGCATGCCAACCAAAAGGCAATTGAAGCCTTGGCGGAACGCACCATTATCAACGGCATGAGCGATACGGAGTTTGCGCCCAACGCAGTGATGAATCGGGCCCAGTTTGCCACCATCGTGGTGCAGGCTCTGGGCTTTGATGGCAAAACCGTTACCAGCTTTACCGATGTGCCTGCTGCGGCCTGGTACGCGCCCTATGTTGGCACGGCCTATACCAAGGAAATCGTCAAGGGCGTATCCACCACCGCCTTCAATCCTACCGGCACGATCACCAAAGAGGAAGCAGCGGCCATGGTGGCCAGAGCGGCGGCAATCTGCGGCCTGGATACCACGATGAACGAAATGGCCATCCGGGATATGCTGGCGCAGTTTAGCGATTATACCCAAGTGAGCAGTTGGGCTCAGGGTTCTTTGGCGTTTTGCTACAGCAAAAATATTTTGAGCCAGGAGGATTTGGCTATCCAGCCCAAAACCCCGATTACCCGTTGTGAAATTGCCCAGATGATCTACAATATGCTGCAAACGGCTTCTTTGCTGTAATAGGGGGCTGCTGATGAAAAAGCACAAGATCAAAATCATTGTGGCGCTGGCCGTTGTGGCCGTACTGGTATTTGCATACTGGTACGGCGGCAACGGCGTGGGAGCCAGAGGCTGGCAGGCGGAAGGGGATCGGGCTGCGATAAACGCGGAGGATACGTCAACTGCCGATGGGGATGCTTTGCCCCAGCCCCAGGATGCCGACCCGGCTTTGCCGGAAACGGATGGGCTTGCACCGGAGGAATCCGGGGAGCAGGCAGAGCAGACCGAGCCTGCCAAGGAGCAGGATGCACCCGGGAAAAAAGAAACCCCGGCGGAGCAAACCACCATGACAATCAATCCGGAAACCGGCAAGGATCAATACCAAACCGACCCGGTACCGGAGGGCAAGCCTCTGCCGGTGGAGCCGGAAAATGTCACCATCGGCAGCACTGCCTATAGCTGCACCCTTTCCATCTCTTGCGTCACTATTCTGGATAATATGGATTGGCTGGATAAAGAAAAATGGGAGCTGGTGCCGGAGGATGGCTGGATTCTCAAAGCCACCAAGGTGACCTTTTATGAAGGGGAAAGCGTGTTCAATGTGTTGCAGCGCACCTGCAAGCAGCAAAAAATCCATATGGAGTTTGTCAATACCCCCATCTACAATAGCGCTTATATCGAAGGCATCCATAACCTCTACGAGTTTGACGTAGGGGAGCTTTCCGGCTGGATGTATCGGGTAAACGGCTGGTTCCCCAATTACGGCTGCTCCCGGTATCAATTGCAGGATGGCGATACGGTGGAATGGGTCTATACCTGCGATTTGGGCTACGATGTGGGTGGCGGCTACGCGGTGGGGAACTAGCATGAATACTAGAGACACCTTTTCTTCTTATCATCCGATCATTAATTTTCTTTATTTTGGGATGGTATTGCTGTTTTCCATGTTTTTTATGCATCCGGTTTGTTTGATGATTTCATTGTGCTGCTCCTTTGCCTATTCGATCTATCTGAACGGCAATCGGGCGGTACGGTTCAATTTTCTTTTTTTGTTGCCCATGCTGCTGATCACCGCTTTGGTTAACCCGGCTTTCAATCATCGGGGCGCTACCATCCTCACCTATCTGCATTCCGGCAACCCGCTGACCCTGGAAAGCATCGTCTACGGGATTGCCGCGGCCACCATGCTGATCTCGGTGGTATGCTGGTTTTCCTGCTACAACGCGGTGATGACCTCGGATAAGTTTGTCTATCTGTTTGGCCGGGTCATCCCCGCCATGAGCCTGATCCTTTCCATGACCCTGCGCTTTGTGCCCAAGTTTAAGACCCAGATCAAGCTGGTGACCAATGCCCAGCGAAGCTTGGGGCGGGATGTTTCTCAGGGCGGGGTGCTGGCGCGCGCCAAAACCGGGTTGTTGATTTTGTCTATTTTGGTTACCTGGGCGCTGGAAAATGCCATCGAAACAGCGGACAGTATGCGGGCGCGAGGCTATGGGCTGCCCGGCCGCAGCTCCTTTTCCATCTATCGTTTTGATCAGCGGGATTTGTGGATGCTGCTGTTTTTGCTGCTGTGCGGTGCATACATCACCGTGGGCGCGGTGACGGGCGGCATCTATTTTCGCTATTTTCCCACCATCAGGGGGATTGGCGCCAACGGGTATTTATACAGTCTTTTCACCGCGTATTTGCTGCTATGCTTAACGCCGGTAATTATTGATTTGCGGGAGGATAGAAAATGGCTACGTTTGAAATCCGGGATTTAAGCTTTTTTTATCCGGAGCAGGAGCAGCCGGTTTTGGAGCAGGTGTGCTTTACGGTAGCGGAGGGACAGTTTCTGGCCTTGTGCGGCCCTTCCGGCTGTGGTAAAACCACGTTGCTGCGCCAGCTGAAAACGGTGCTGGCGCCTCATGGCCGCCTGAGCGGGGAGATTCTTTTCAACGGCACCCCCTTGGCAAAGCTGCCGCTGCGGCAGCAGAGCAGCCAGATCGGCTTTGTGCTGCAAAGCCCGGAAAACCAGATCGTTACCGATAAGGTTTGGCATGAGCTGGCCTTTGGTCTGGAAAGCCTGGGCTATGATACTCCCACTATTCGGGGGCGGGTAGCGGAGATGGCTTCCTTCTTTGGCATCGAGAGCTGGTTTTATAAGAACGTCAACCAGCTTTCCGGCGGGCAAAAGCAATTGCTTAATCTGGCCTCGATCATGGCCATGCAGCCTGGCGTGTTGATTTTGGATGAGCCCACCAGCCAGCTGGACCCGATCGCTGCGGCCGATTTTTTGGCCACGGTGGGCAAAATCAACCGGGAGCTGGGCACCACGGTGATTCTGACGGAGCATCGTCTGGAAGAGGTGTTCCCTCTGGCGGATCGGGTTTTGGTGCTGGATCGGGGCAAGATCCTTTGCGACGGTACCCCCCGGCAGGTGGGGGAGCAGCTGAAAGGGCTGCAGCATACCATGTTTGCCGCCCTGCCCACGCCGATGCGCATTTATGCCGCTGTGCCGGACGAACAGCCCTGCCCGGTGACGGTGCGGGATGGCCGCAACTGGCTGCAAAATTATGCCAACCGGCAGCCTTTGCAGCAGGTAGCTGCTGCCCAGCCGCCTGCTGCAGGGGGCGAAGCAGTGATCTCGTTGGAGGATGTTTGGTTTAAGTATGAGCAGGATGCCCCGGACGTGGTGCGGGGGCTTTCGCTAACGGTGGCGCAGGGGGAGTTTTTGGCAATTCTGGGCGGCAATGGCGCGGGAAAAAGCACTACCCTGTCGCTGATGGATGGATTGCGCAAACCCTACCGGGGCAAGGTTGCGGTCAACGGCGTTTTGGCGGCGCTGCCCCAAAACCCACAGGCATTGTTTGTGAAAAAAACCGTGCGGGAGGATTTGGCGGAAATTTTGAAGCAGCGGCGGCTTTCTGCCGGAGAGCGGGAAGCTAAGCTAGGTGCGGTATGCCGTCTTTGTCGTTTGGAGCCTTTGCTGGAACGGCATCCCTATGATTTGTCCGGGGGCGAGCAGCAACGGGCGGCCTTGGCCAAGGTATTGCTGCTGGAACCCCAGATCTTGCTTTTGGATGAGCCCACCAAGGGGCTGGATGCCGAGTTTAAGCTGGTTTTTGCTGCTATTTTGCAAAAGCTGCTGCGGCGGGGCGTGACGATTGTGATGGTCAGCCATGATATTGAGTTTTGCGCTTGCTATGCCCATCGCTGCGCCTTGTTTTTTGACGGTCATGTGGTGACGGAGGGCAGTCCCGGCCCCTTTTTTTCCGGCAACAGCTTTTATACCACCGCTGCCAACCGGATGTCCCGCAGTTTGCTGCCACAGGCGGTAACCGCCCAGGATGTGATCGTGGCCTGCGGCGGCAAGGTACCGCCGTCTTTGGTTTTGCCGGATGATGAGGAGCAAAATGAGGACGATGCTTTTTTGAGTGGCAAAAAGGCGCCGGTATCTCTGACCCCGCCCCAGCAGGAGAAGCTGCCCTTGTGGCGCAAGCTGTTGGCCGGGGCGGCGGGGGCAGCGATGCTGTGGGGCGTGGTGATCGCTATGGGGCTGCCCAGCGTTTCCCCGGAGTATCTGCCCTTGTATGGGATGATTTTGGGGGCGATGGTGATTTTGGCTCTGGCGGTAAGCCGCAAAAGCGATGCGCCCATTGCCATGCAGCAGGTGGAGCGGGAACACCGGTTTTTGTCCAAACGCACCAAGGTAGCGCTGCTGATGATTTTGCTGGCGGTGCCGTTGACCATTTATGTGGGCGTGTATTTTTTTGGCGAGCGCAAATATTACTTTATTTCCATGCTGATCCTTTTGGAAACCATGCTTCCCTTTGTGCTGGTGTTTGAGGGGCGCAAGCCTCAGCCTCGGGAGCTGGTGGTAATTGCGGTTCTATGCACCCTGGGCGTAGCCGGCCGCGCCGTCTTTTTTATGCTGCCCCAGTTTAAGCCGGTAGCGGCACTGGTGATCATCGCCGGAGTAGCTTTTGGCGGGGAAACCGGCTTTTTGGTAGGCGCGGTAACCATGCTGGTTTCCAATATGCTGCTCAGTCAAGGACCCTGGACGCCATGGCAAATGTTTGCCATGGGGGTGATCGGTTTTTTGGCCGGGGTGCTTTTTCGTAAGGGCTGGCTGCGCCGGGGCAGACTACCGCTGACCATTTTTGGCGCATTGGCTGCGTTGGTAGTATACGGCGGTTTGATCAATCCCTCTTTTGTGGTGATGTATCAGGCGGAAATTACCTGGCCGATGCTGCTGACCGCTTATATCGCCGGCTTTCCCTTTGATTTGGTGCACGCTATTGCTACCGGCCTTTTCCTGTGGCTGCTGTCCCAGCCCTTGCTGGAAAAGCTGGATCGGATCAAGGTGAAATACGGCTTGATCGAGGAGCAGGAGCAATCCGCCCCCATTCCTGCAACGGCGCTTGCGGAAAAAATTATAACTGCCAAGCGCTAGCGGAAGGGAGAAAAGCAAGCGTAGTTTAAACGGAAAACCGATAAAGTTAAATTAACGACGAGCCTGCTGTTGCAGCCGAAAAGGGTTGCGGTAGCAGGCGTTTCTATTTCCTAGCATTTCACTTGACATTTTTCCGTGGGTAGCTTATACTGGTTGCAGAGAAAATCCGGGTTTTCCACTGTGTAGCAGGGGCGTAGCTGCTCTGTTCTCCCCGGAAAACCTATAAAAACATAGGAAACGATAAAATATGACAATAAACGACTTGGCGGAAGGGCAGCGGGCGCAGATTTTGGGCGTACAGGGTCTGGATGCCCAGCTTACCCAAAAGCTGGTGGATTTGGGGATGATCAAGGGTGTGCGGGTGACGTTGATTCATCGGGCGCCTTTGGGCGATCCTTTGTGGCTGGAGCTGAAGGGCTATCAGCTTTCTTTGCGGCGGGAGCTGGCGGAGCATATTGCAGTGGAGGAAATCGAATGAAGCTGGAAATTGCTTTGTTTGGCAATCCTAATAGCGGCAGAACTACTTTGTTTAACGAGCTAACCGGCGCGGGGCGCTCGGTGGGCAACTGGACCGGGGTTACGGTTGCTTTGGAGATCGGTCATTTTCATTACCGGCAGCAGGCCTTTGATATTGTGGATATGCCCGGTATTTATTCGTTGTTCACCCATTCCCCAGAGCAGCTTACCGCCTGCCAGTATTTGCTCAATTATCATCCCGATGTGATCGTCAATGTGGTGGATTGCACCAATTTGGAGCGCAACCTGTATTTGACTACCCAGCTGATCGAAACCGGCGTGCCGGTGGTGGTGGCGCTGAACATGGGCGACGAGCTAAGCCGACAGGGACTGGCGCTGAATCTGCCGGAGCTTTCCCGGCAGCTGGGCGCGCCTTGCGTTACCATTTCCGCAGTGAAAAGGATCGGTGTGGACCATTTGCTGGACAAGGTGTTGGAGCTGGCGGAAAATCCTCGGCTGTGCAACGATGGGCCCATTGCCTGCCGCTTTTCGCCGGAGATCAACGGCAAGCTGGCCGAGATCATGGCCAAGCTGCCGGAGGATGCGGTGCCGCCGCCCCTGAATCCTCGCTGGGCTGCCCTGCAAATGCTGGAAGAGCATTGGCAGGGGGGAGATATCCCCCAGGAGCTGGTGGGCGGGGGTGATGATTGGGAGCTGCGGATCGGCGAGGAACGGTATCAAATGGCGGCGGAAATTGCCGCCAAAGGGATTCGTAAATCTCCATATATCAAACGGCATGAGATCACCCGCAAGATCGATGCGGTAGTTTGCCATCGTGTTTGGGCACTGCCTATTTTTGTGCTGGTGATGTGCGCCATCTTCTTTCTTTCCTTCGGCCCGGTGGGCGCCTGGATACAAGGCTGGTTCAAGCTGGCCTTTACCCAGTGGCTACCGGCGGCGGCAGGAGATGCTTTGGCGGCCTTGGGCGCGGGAGAGGTGGTGCGCGGGCTGTTTGTGGATGGGATCATCGCCGGTGTTGGCGCGGTGCTGGTGTTCTTGCCTCAGCTGATGCTGCTGTTTTTTTGCCTGTCCTTGCTGGAATTTAGCGGTTACATGGCGCGGGCGGCGTTTATCACCGATAAACTGCTGGCAGGCTTTGGCTTATCTGGGATGTCGTTTATTCCCATGGTGCTGGGTTTTGGCTGCTCTGTGCCGGCGATCATGGCTTGTGGCAGCCTGGAAAACAGGCGGGAACGGATGGTGACCATGATGGTGGTGCCGTTTATGAGTTGTAGCGCCCGGATGCCGGTGTATGTCCTGTTTGCGGCGGCTTTTTTTGCCGCCAATCAGGGGTTGGTGGTGATCTCCCTGTATTTGCTGGGGATTCTGGTGGCCTTGCTGACCACGCTGGTATTGAGCCCCCGGATCATGAAAGGGCAACGACCGGTATTTATTATGGAAATGCCCCCTTACCGCAAGCCGGTCTGGCACTGTGTTTGGCGCAGTTTGTGGGTGCGTACCTGGGATTATATTTCTCAGGCCGGTACGGTGATCTTGCTTGCTTCCGTGGTGATCTGGTTCTTGAGCGGCTTTAATTGGCAGCTACAGCAGGCAGACAGCGCTTCCAGCATTTTGGCTTCTCTGGGCGTGCTGGCGTCTCCACTTTTTGCCCCGCTGGGCTTTGGCTCCTGGCAAATGACGGTTTCTTTGATCAGCGGTTTTCTCACCAAAGAAGCAGTGGTATCCTCTTTGGCGGTGTTGTATGCCGACAGTCTGGGCGCGGGGGGATTGGGACAAGTGTTAAGCACTTTGCTTTCTCCTGCTGCCGCCTATGCCTTTATGGTTTTTGTGCTGCTTTATACGCCCTGTGTGGCTACTCTGGCAGCGGTGCGCAAAACCAGCGGTTCGCGAAGGTTTACTGCCTGGATGGTGGTGTACCAGCTGCTGGTGGCGTGGGTGGTGGCGTTTGTCGTGTACCATATCGGCTTGTTATTCTAGCGTCCAAGCTTACCCCTGGGAAAATCAGCGTACCATACGGTTCCTTCTCCGACCGGACAGCGAAAAAGCTTGACAAAAGCGGTGATTTTGCTGATACTATATAGGATACAATAAGAAATTTCTGCTGCAAGGAGCAACCAATGGCAAAGATCAGAATTTTTGATACCACGCTGCGGGATGGGGAGCAAACGCCCGGCGTCAATTTAAATGTAAGAGAAAAGGTGGAGATCGCCAAGGAGCTGGCGGCTTTGGGTGTGGATGCGATCGAAGCCGGTTTTCCCAATTCCTCACAGGGGGATTACAGCGCGGTGCTGGCAGTGGCTAAAGAGGTACGGGGCGTGCAGGTGGCAGGCTTGTGCCGGGCGGTTACTGTGGATGTGCAGCGGGCCTGGGAAGCGCTGCGCTTTGCCGAGTCGCCGCTGATCAATATTGTCATTGCTTCTTCCGAGCTGCATATGGTGCAAAAGCTGCATATGACGGAGCAGGAAGTGATCGAAAACGCAGTATCCGCCATCAAGATTGCCAAAGGCTATTGCCATGAGGTGGAGTTTACTGCCGAGGACGCCAGCCGCAGCGATAAAAATTTTCTCTGCCATTTGCTGCAAAAGGCGATCGGAGCCGGGGCGACCATTGTCAATATTCCCGATACGGTGGGCTATAGCACGCCGGGAGAATATGCCGCTTTGGTGGCTTATGTGCTGGAAAATGTCAGCAACATCGAGAAAGCGATTTTGGCCGTACACTGCCATAATGATTTGGGTATGGCGGTTGCCAATACCATCAGTGGCTTGGCCGCCGGGGCGCGGCAAGCGGAGGTTACCGTTAACGGTTTGGGCGAACGGGCTGGCAATGCGCCTTTGGAAGAAGTGGTGATGGCCTTGGATACCCGCAGGGATTTTTATGGTTTGGAGCATGCCATCCTTACCCGCAATATTTATAAGGTTAGCCAGTTGGTCAGCAAGTATACCGGCGTAGAACTGGCGCCGGGCAAACCGGTGGTGGGGGAGAACGCCTTTCGCCATCAAAGCGGCATTCATCAGCATGGTGTGTTGCAGGATCGGGCCACCTATGAGATTCTCTCTCCCGATGCGATTGGCCGCTATGAGGTGGATAGTTTGGTATTGGGCAAGCTTTCTGGCAAGCATGCCTTTCAGGAGCGTTTGCAGGAGCTGGGCTTTCACTTGAGTGAGCAGGAGCTGCAAGCGGCTTTTGCCCAGTTTAAAATTGTTGCCGATCTGAAAAAAGAAGTGATGGTTCGGGATATTGTGGCGATCATCGAAGGGCAGCTCCACGAGGTCAAACCCACGGTAGAGCTGGCCAATTATCAGATTCTCAGCGCCAATAACGTTAGCTCCACCGCCACGGTCTGTTTAACCCGGGGCGGCGAGACCATGCAGCTGGCGGCCATTGCCGGCGGCCCTGTGGATGCGGCTTTTAAAGCCATAGACGAAATGCTGGGGATGAACCTTTCTTTGGAATCCTTTGGTGTGAAATCGGTAACCCATGGCGCGGACGCCTTGGGCGAGGTGACGGTGCGGGTAAAATACGGCGACGGGGTTTATTTGGGCAAAGGCGTCAGTACGGATATTATCAAATCCAGCATGATGGCTTATATCAACGCCATCAATCGTATCTATGCAGAAATGCTTCTTAATTAGCAGTTGACAGATTGGCAGTTTGCGGAATATAATTGCAATAATATAAAAGTTTGGATGGAGGACGCGCATGATGGTATTTGAAAAGATTCAGGAAATTATTGCCGATAAATTGGATATGGATGCTGCTCTGGTCACAATGGAGAGTGGCTTTGATGATATGAAAGTTGATTCGTTGTATATGGTAGAAATCATGCTTTCTATTGAGGAAGCCTTTAACATCACTATTGATGAAGCGGACGGCATTGAAAAAGTCGCCGATCTTGTTGCTTATGTAGAAAATAAGCTGCAAAAATAAAACTATTAGGAGGTTTACTTATGAAGAAATTTGTTTGCTCTGTTTGCGGTTATGTGCATGAAGGAAATGAAGCCCCTGAATTTTGCCCGCAGTGCAAAGCTCCCAAAGCAAAGTTTTCCGAAATGGCCGAGCTGGGTGCTTTTGCGGATGAACATAAAATCGGTGTGGCCCAGGGTTGTGACGAGCGGGTTTTAGAAGGCTTGCGGGCCAATTTTATGGGAGAATGCACCGAAGTGGGGATGTATTTGGCCATGAGCCGTCAGGCCGATCGGGAAGGGTATCCGGAAGTTGCCGAGGCCTTCCGTCGTTATGCTTTTGACGAAGCCGATCATGCCGCCCGTTTTGCCGAGCTGCTGGGGGAATGCGTCTATCCCGATACCAAAAAGAACGTTTCTTTGCGGGCGGAAGCGGAGCATGGTGCTTGCCAAGGCAAAAAAGAGCTGGCAACCTTAGCCAAACAGCTCAATTATGACGCGATCCATGATACCGTTCATGAAATGTGCAAAGACGAAGCCCGCCATGGCGCTGGCTTCCGCGGCCTGCTGGCTCGTTATTTCGGCAAATAAAATCCAATAGAATCAAGCATTTTCGAGCGGGTGGGGAAAACCTCACCCGTTTGTTTTTTTGCTTGTGTTCTGCCTGCGTCCCTCCAACCCGTTCCAGTAGTCAGAAAACAAAGAAAAGTGTCCCATAAAGATGTTCCTTTATCTCAAGTATCGCTAGTATCGCTGGTTTGAATGGCCCATATCAGTGCTTCTGGCCGTTTGTCTTGTTGAGGCTGACTGCTCCGCGCTATATTTGGCAGATACGCGCATAAGGATGGTGAAAATAGCAAGAGGACAGATCAGCCCAAACAGGCAAATCTGTCCTCTGTAAAAAAGTTATGGTTCCAAAAATTTGTTGAAGCTGGCAGACCAGCCATCTTGATATTTGGCTGTCATATACAAGGTTTCATCACCATTAACAAGCTTGATGTAACAAACACCGTCTTCAAATTTATCGGTAATATCAATTTTTTGATTGTACCAGTAAACCCAAACAGAACCATCATCAAGATAGCGAACCTCAGGGGAGTTCAGTTCTTCTATCAGTTCTTCCTCTGTCAGCGGACGCTCATTGCCAAAAAAATCATACGCTATGCCGCCTCCGCCTTGATGCTGCGTGTTTCCCTCTTCATCAACATAGTCCATCTCATAATTTCCGTTGCCATCAAATTCAATGGTCACATCGGTTTGTTCACCAAGAAGCCAAAGCTGAACGGTACGCTGAATTCCGCCCACATCTGCGGCATACGCGGCTGTGGCGCTGCCCACCAGCATCACGCAGGCGGCAATAACGGCAACCACTGTCTGAACTCTATGATGTTTCATTGTCTTTTCCATTTGATTTACCTCCAAACAAAAATGATCAGAGGCATGAATTGTTGAAAATGCCTGCTTGTATTTCTCACGATTCGTCATCTTCCCATACCTCCTTTAATGTGTTGCGAAGTGACAGCCTCCCACGGGATAGCCTGACTTTCACATTGCTGGACGTCACCTTCAAAATATTCGCGATCTCCTTCACTGAATAATCTTCATAATAAAACAGATGAATGACAATGCGATATTTTTCCGGCAGCTTCATCACTGC
>CAYOVS010000027.1:0-12093 GCA_964407445.1 uncultured Peptococcaceae bacterium | reverse complement strand
TGCCACGCTGCTGATTTTGGCGGAAAAAGGCTTGATTTTACAGCACCCCCAGGCTTTGGAATTGCTGAAAAAAGCCGGTGCTACCGTAGAGGGGGAGCGGGTCTTTTTGCCCCGGGGCTTGGTAGAATGGGCTTTGCGGCAAGCGCCCAGCGGCTTCAATCTCTATGACCGCAACGGCGATCTGGCGGTGCGGGCCGAAGACAAAAACGTGCATTATGGCAGCGGTTCCGATACGATGGTTTGGTTTGATTACGAAACCAGAGAAGCCAAACGCTGGACCAAGAAAAAGGTTGCGGATGCGGTACGTTTGATCGACGCGCTGCCCAATTTTGATTTTACCATGTCCATGGGTCTGATCGACGATGTGCCCCATGAGGTCAACACCAGAGAACAATATGCTACCATGATCCGCAATACCATCAAACCCCATGTGGTGGTTTGCGATGATAAAGACGATTTGGAAGACATCTTCAAAATGTATGTGGCTGTGCGCGGCAGCAAAGAAGAACTGCGCCGCAAACCCTATGCCGCAGTATACAATGAACCCACTTCTCCCCTGATGTGCACCTATACCGCTATCGACAAGCTGTTGCTGTGTGCGGATTACGGCATGCCTTCCAATTTTGCCACCGGCGGTCTGGCTGGCGCCACCACCCCCGTTACTCCTGCGGGCACCATCCTGCTGAGCAATGCGGAGTGTCTGTTTGGTCTCACCATTCAGCAGGTTTATCGAGCAGGCGCTCCCTTCCTCTATGGTTATTGCAATTCTCCCATCGAGATGCGTACCGTTCAGTCGGTCTATGCCGCGCCTTTGGCCTTGCAGGTACAGGTTGGCATGTGCGATATGGCACATTATTATCATTTGCCCAGCTGGGGTGAGGCAGGCGACAGCGTTTCCAAGGTTTGCGACGAGCAATCCGCCTTGGAATCCATGCAGCTGATGCAGGTTTCGGCTTTGTCCGGCTGCAATATCATCCATGATGGTGGTTATATGAACTTTGGCCTAGGCTTCTCTCTGGAGCATTTGACCGTTTGCAATGAGATCATTGGCCGGATCAAGGATTATATGAACGGCGTTGTTGTCAACGACGAAACCTTGGCTGTGGAAGATATCCTCAAGGTAAAAGTGGGTGGCGATTTCCTCCGGGATAAGCTGACCCGCGCCAATATGCGCAATCTGTGGCAGGGTGAGCTGAGCGATCTCAATCCCTACTCCACCTGGTTTGAAAACGGTGCTACCACCATGGGCGAAAGAGCCCATGCCAAGGTGGAAAAGATTTTGGCCGAATATCAGCCGCAGCCCATTGATCCTGCTGCCGATGCCATCATTGAGGAGATCCTTCAGGCAGCCTATGCCAAACTGAAATAAAGAACGCGTAAGAGGAACGAAACACTGGATGATTGGTGAATTTGTGCCGGCGGCTGCTGATGAATGGGAAACTACAAATCGGTAGCCGCCGGTTTACTAACGGAGGTGTGCTATGCTGGCTTTAACTGGGGAAGAGCAAGCCATTCTGCAAGGTGTAGAAGGCCCCTTGCGGCAGCTTGCGTTAAAAAATATCGTGCGTTATGGGGAGATTTTGGGCGCAAAGGAGTTGTGTCCGGTCACCAAGGCCACCGTATTTTGCGGTGCACATAACTATTTAAAGGTTTTGGATTCTACCGATGAAACAGAAATTTTCAGCAAAATGAATTTGCTTTCCGGCGACAATATTGTGGCCTTTGATCAAATTGACTGTAATTGCTATGCCCAATCCTGCGTCAGTGTTTGTGACAGAGCGGAATATGCCGCTTTAGGCCAAAGTGAAGCCCTGTTTGCCAAAAATCAGCGGTTTTTGGATATGGCGCAGCAAGCCGGGGTGATTGTCACCGGCTCCTGCTCTCCTTATCTTACCGGCTGGCTGCCGGTGCGGGGGGAGCATTTTGTCACTACGGAATCCAGTGTCACCATTTTGGGTAATTCTCTGTGGGGCGCTTGCGGTAATTCCGATGGCATCGAGGCCGCTTTCTGGTCTGCCATTTGCGGCCGTACCCCCAAGTGGGGCAAGCATCTGCCGGAAAACCGCTTTGGCACCCATCTCTATCGGGTCACTGCCAAGCCGCAAACCATCACCGACTGGGAGCTGATGGGCAGAGCCATCGGCAAGCAATTGCCTTCCGGCGCGGTGCCTGTGGTGGTTGGCGATTTTGGCTTTGTTGATTTTAATCGGATCCGTTATTTTATGACTACCTGTTCGATTTCCAGCAATTGCGAACTATGCCATCTGGTGGGGATTACGCCTGATGCGCCTACGATAGAGGCCGCTTTTGGCGGTCATCCCTGTTTGGGTGAAACCACCATTACCCAGCAGGATCTGGCGGAGGCCTACGCTTCCTATTGCTCGCCTGGAGAAGGCTCGGTGGATTTGGTCAGCTTAGGCTGCCCCCATTACGATATTCATCAGATTCAGCAGGCGGCCGCCTATTTGAAGGGTAAAAAGGTGGCTCCCGGCGTGACTTTGATGCTGTGGACGGCATACCCGATCAAGCATATGGCGGATGTAAACGGTTATACTGCAATCATTGAAGAGGCAGGCGGTCATATTTATACCGGTACCTGCCCCACCACCATCGGCGCCTGCCTGCTGGGGAACAGGCAAGCGATCGTTATGGACAGTCTCAAACAGATCAAAAGCGTGCATAATGAGGTAGACAGCCCTGTTTATTATGGGGATATGCAGCATTGTCTGGATGCGGCGGTTCACGGCTGCTGGAAGGAGGAATACAGATGGCGGTAATCCTGAAAGGACGGGGCGCGGTGCCCGGTGTGGTTTGCGGCGAAGCTTTGGTTTGTCCTAGGGGTGTTACCGGTTGGGGCGGCCTAGATCCCCAGACTGGGTTGATTACCGATGCGGAAGCTGCCGAGCGGGGACAAACGATCAAGGGGAAAATTTTGGTGATCCCCGGCAGTTCCGGTTCCAACGGCTGGTCCTGCTATTTTACGGCAACCCATGTGGCGGGCAACGGCCCGGCGGCGCTGCTGGTCACCGATGTGGATTCCAGCGTGGGCGTGGCCTTGGCCTGCATGAATATTCCTGCGGTGGTGGATTTTGCGGCAGAAGACGACCCCTGCAAACGGCTGAAAAGCGGTGACCGGCTGCGAGTGGATGGCGCAACCGGCATTGTGGAAGTGTTGTAGGCCGTTTTATTATCGATTTTTCGAGAGAGGAAATGGATATGTACAAGTATGTCGGCAAGGATGAAGCGATTCATGACGCGCTGGGCAAGGCCACCGGTCAGTTGACCTATTGCGGCGACCTCCAAACCTTTGGCATGCTCCATATGAAGCTGCTGCGCAGTCCGGTTGCCCATGCCAAAATCACCTCGCTGGATGTGTCCAGGGCGGAAGCCTTGCCCGGCGTGGTCAAGGTGTTATCGTTTGCCAATACCCCCGATTTTCACTATAATCGGGGGCGGATTCTGCCGGAGGAGCTTTCTCCCAATCAGGAAACTTTGTTTACCGATCATGTGCGGTTCGTGGGGGATCGGATTGCCGCCGTGGTGGCGCAAACCGTTGCTATTGCGGAGCAGGCCTGCTCTTTGATTACTTTTACCTACCAGGAGCTGCCCGCGGTGTTTACCCCGGCGCAAGCATTGGCCAATCCGGTGGAAATTCATCCTGCGGATAATTTGGTGGAAGCGGGGGGACAGCAGCGGGGAGATTTTCATAGCGTTACCCAGGGCCGCCAAATTGTTTCCAGCTCGGATTTGGCGCGCACCACCCATGTGGCGATGGAGCTCCATGCAGCAGTGGCGGAATATCGTCCCGCGGAGGATAAGCTGACGGTTTGGACGCCTTGCCAATCGGTATTTGGCATTCGCTATCAATTGGGGCAGATTTTTCAGATGCCGCTGCATAAAATCCGGGTGATTAAAACCACCATGGGCGGCTCCTTTGGCAGCAAACAGGAAACGATTCTGGAGCCTTTGGCGGCGGCTGCCGCCTTGGCGGTAAAGGGCACGGTCAAGCTGGTGTTTGACCGGGAAGAGGTTATTGCCAATACCATGCTCAAGCATCCGGCGCATATGGATATTGCCAGCCGCTTTACCGAGGATGGGCAGTGTCTGGCTATGGATTACGATGCAACCCTAGATGCGGGCGCTTATCAAACCATATCCCCCAGCTATGCCGGGGCTATCGGCGCCAAGCTGGGCAAGGTTTACGATATTCCCAATTTCATCTACCGGGGACGGTCGATTTGCACCAATACGCCGGTTTCCGGCAGCTATCGCAGCTGGAGCTCTTCCGAAGCAGTTTTTGCCATGGAAAATCATTTTAATCAGGTGGCGCAGGAGCTGGGCATGGACCCCATCGAACTGCGGCGCAAAAATATCGTGCAGCCGATGGCGCTGAACCAACTGGCCGGGTTCCCCTTGGGCAATGTCCGGTTGGAGGAATGTCTGGATCAGGGGGCGGCGGCCTTTGATTGGGCGGCCAGCCGGGCTGCCTGTGCCGCCCAGCCGGCCAATAGCCGCTATCGCCGGGGTGTGGGCATGGCTTTGGGCTCTCATACCAGCGGGATGTATCCCCATAGTCATGATATGGGGGCAATGCTGCTCAAGCTGCAAGGGGACGGTTCGTTAATCGTGGATCTTTGCGTACACGATCACGGCTGCGGTACCATTACCGCTTTGCGCAATATTATTGCCGAAACCATGGATCTGGATCCCTCGATGATTTCCCTCAAGGAAGGGGACACCGACGCTCAGTTGTATGATTACGGCTGCTACGGTAGCCGCACCATCTATGTGATCGGCCGGGCGGTGCAGCTGGCTTGCCTGCAATTGCAGGAGCTGATGGCGGAATATGCCGGACAAATGCTGGGTGCTTCCCAGTGGCGTATTTCCTTTGCGGAAGGCTATGCCTATGTGGATGCCCAACCGGAAAAACGGGTGAGCTATAGCGAAATTGCCTATTATGCCCTTTGCACGGCGGAAAAAACGGTTTCCACCATCTATCATTATGGCGCCCATTCCAATCCCGGCACCGGAGCCGCGCATTTTGTACAGGTTGCTGTAGATACCTATACCGGTTTGGTCAAGGTGGAACGGTATTTGGCGGTGCATGATATTGGCTTTGCCATCAATCCGGTGCTCTGCAAGGCGCAAATTGGCGGTGCGGTGCAGCAAGGCGTGGGAATTGCCTTGGGTGAGATCATCAAGGTGAACCCGCATAACGGTGCGCTGCTAAGCAAAGGGCTGAAAAATTACGGGATGCGCAATGCCTACGATATGCCGGATGTAGAGGTGCTGCTGATCGAGGATGGGGAGCCCGACGGCCCCTTTGGCGCCAAGGGGGTAGGCGAGGTGGCCGTGGTGCCGGTGAGTCCGGCGGTGGTGGCGGCGGTCAATCATGCTTTGGGCAGCAATTTGACGTCGTTGCCCTTGAATCCCCAAACCATTTTGGCGGAAGTGCAACGGAGGAGCTAATATGAAAATCCAATTTACCCTAAACGATAAGCCGGTAACCATCGAATGTGACGCCGAAAGAAAATTTGTGGATGTGCTGCGGGAGGATTTTCATCTTACCGGTACCAAGGAAGGCTGCGGCGAGGGAGAATGCGGCGCCTGCACCATTCTTTTGGACGATCAGGCGGTGCATGCCTGTTTGCTCATGGCGGCACAGGTGGATGGGCATCAGGTGACCACCATCGAAGGGCTGGCCAAGGACGGCGAGCTGGATATTTTGCAGCAGGCGTTCATTGATAATTTTGCCATTCAATGCGGCTATTGTACGGCAGGGATGATCCTGTCCGCAAAGGGATTGCTGCTGCACAATCCATTGCCTACGGAAGAGGAAATTCGGGTGGCCATCTCCGGCAATATTTGCCGTTGCTCCGGCTATACGCAGATCATTGCTGCAATCAAAGATGCATCGCTGCGTTTGGCTGGGAAAACCCAAAGCAAGGAGGGCTAATATGCGTTGTCAACAATTTATCCAGCCTGCCGACCATAGTCAATTGGTGGCGGCTTTGGGAAAAATGAAGGAAAACTGCTATTTGGTGGCAGGGGGTACTGATTTTTTGGCTCAGCGCAACGGCCACTACTGGCAAGCGGAGACCATCGTCTCTCTGGCGGCGGCGGAGGAGCTGCGCCAGATCCGTCTGGAGGGGGATAGCCTAGTGATCGGTGCTTGCTGCACCCATAGCAGCATCGCCGACAATCCTCTGGTGCAGCAATATTTTCCCGCTTTGGCGCAGGCCTGCTCTGATGTGGGCTCGGTGCAGATTCGCAACCGGGGCACCATCGGCGGCAATCTGGCCAACGCCTCCCCCGCGGGGGATACGATCCCTTGCCTGTTCCTGTTGGAAACCAAAACGGAGCTGCTGAACGGGGCGGATCAGCGCCGGTTGCTGCCGGTGGACGAGTTTTTGCTGGGGCCGGGCAAAACCGCTATGGCCCGGGGGGAAATGCTGTATGCGCTGCATCTGCCCTTGCCCAAGCCGGGCTGGCAAAACGTGTTTCTGAAGCTGGGCACCCGCAGCAAGGTGACCATCTCCCAGATCATTCTGACTGCCACTTGGCAAAAAAGTTCGGCAGGCAACGTGGAGGACATTCTTCTGTATATTGGCTCTATCTCCAATAAGCCGGTGCTGGTGGAGAACGCCAAGGCGCTTTTATGCGGCAAAAAGCTGGATGGCTCCTTATTGGAACCGCTCACCGGAGAGCTGGCCGGGATCATCGCCCGGTTGACCCCGGTGCAGTTTGATCGGGATTATAAGCGGTTGGCAGTAAAAGGCTTGGCTGATGATTTGCTGGGGGTATTAAGACCATCAGCTTACTAGGTAGTAATGGACGAGCGCTCGTTCATTGTTATAAAAAAAAAGAGAGGAAGTAAAAGAACAATGAAGAAAAAAGTATTGCTGTTGTTGTTGATTTGTGTTTTGGGAATTTGCTTAGCCGCCTGTGGCGGCAATAACGATGCGCCTGCCGATAATGGCGGGGCTACCGATGACAGCGGAGACGCCGCAGCGCCCGCCGAGCAAAAGGTGATCAAGATTTCCCTTTCCGTAACACCCGAACACGAATGCTATCAACGTTTTGTGGAATTTGGTGAAAAAGTGAACGCGCAATGCAATAATGCGTTTAAATTTGAGCTTTATCCCAGTGATCAGTTGGGTGACTATAGCCTGGTTACCGAGGAATTGATTCGTGGTAACGTGGAAATGCTGGTTGGCAGTGTCAGCACCGGCGTAGACAGCCGCTTTGACTTAACCTTTACTCCTTATTTGGCCAATTCTCTGGAAGACGCCAAGACCGTGTTTGCGGCCGATGGCTTTGTTTCCACTACGGTGGGCGGTTTGCTGAGCGATCTGGGCATCACCATGCTGGGCTTCGATGTTATCGGTATGGGTGGTCTTTCCATGGGCCCCAAATGCCCCGCCAACCCTTATGAGATCGGTTCCGGCAACAGCGCTTTGATCCGCTCTCCCGGTAATGAGCATGTCCGCAAATTCCTCACCGAAATGGGCTATAATCCTACTACGGTAAACTGGTCCGAGGTGTACACCTCCATGCAAACCGGTGTTGTTGACGGTTTCCTGGGCGCTACCGCGTCCACCGCTTATTTGCAATTCCGCGATGTGATCAAGTATTACGTTCCCATCGATATCTGGACGGAAGTACAGTACATAGCCTTCAGCAGCAAGGTTTGGGATACCTTGACCCCCGAGCAGCAGGAAGTCTTCCGCAGTGTCAGCCAAGAAATGTTCCTGACCAGTATTGATCAGACTATTGCTTCTGACAGCGATTATTATGCCCAATTGGAAGCAGCCGGTGTGCAGGTAATCTATCCGGCCGAGGGAGATATTGAAGCGTTGGCGCAGATGGCCAGAGAAAAAGCTTGGCCTGCCGCAGAAGAACGTTTGGGCACCGAGCTGTATCATCAATTGTTGGATCAATACGGTATTGCTTATTAAGCCTTGTTAATTTGATACAGGAAATATAGAAGAGATCTTGCAAAAAGGCTGTCGCAGAACAGTGGTTTTCCTCTTTTGCGTTTGAAGCGCGATTTATGCCCCATAGGAGTTTACTCTGTTTTGTGGCAGCCTTTTGTATAAGGGGTGATTTTGGTTGGCAGATTTGCATGATTCTTTATTGGAAACCAGTGGCTCTCCCTTGGCACGAGGGTTTCGCCGGTTGAATCGAATTAACGGCTATTTATTGGCAATCACTGGTTTTTGTATGTTTGCGACGATGTGTGTTACGGTATTTATGCGCTATGTGATGCATAGTGACTTGAATGCGATTGAGGAATACTTGTTTTTTATTGCGGTATGGGCGGTCTTTTTGGGTGCAGCCAACGGTAGCTTTGAAAAAAGCCATATTAGTGCGGATACCGTGGCCACTTTGGCCAAAAACAGAATGGTTTTGCGGGTAAATGCGTTTGTGCAAAATACGATCACATTGCTTTTGGCCGCCGGTTTTTTCTATTATTCCCTGATGTTTGTTTTGGGTGATTTTGAGTTGCCTTCGTATACCACGATTCATCGACTGCCCTATCTGATTGGCCACAGCGGCGTTTTTTATGGTAGCTTGATGATGTTTGTTTATACGCTTTTTCACTATTGTGAGTTTGTTATAAAATTTTTGGCAAAAGCGCCCGCCTCTGTTTCTGAGGCAACTGCTGCCCCGGAAGAAGGTGAGCGCCCCTAATGGAATGGTATATTGTTGCATCTTTTGTCATTTTGGTCGCGTTACTGGTAATTGGTGTGCCAATCCCCTATGTATTTTTTGGCACCATGGTCTTTTTGGTGATTTTTGGCGGTTATAGTCCCTCTTTTTTGTTTCCCTATGCTTATAGTAAAGTGGCAAGCATGACCTGCCTGACCTTGCCGCTGTTCATTATGGCCGGAGGGATCATCGAAAAGGGTGGTATCGGCGAAAAACTGATTGCTTTTGTAAATTTGTTTCTGGGCCGGATGAAGGGCGGCTTGGGGATCGTGATGGTGGTTACCTGCGCCGTGTTTGGCGCCATCTCCGGCAGCTCCTATGCCTGTGAAACGGTGATAGGCTCGATTCTTATTCCCAGAATGCGGGATGCCGGTTACGATGATGCAGTTTCGGCAGCCTTGCTGGCTTCTGCCAGTATGCTGGGCTCTTATATTCCCCCCAGCGGCATGATGCTGATTTTTGCTTGGCTGACCAATCAGTCGGTATTGGCCTGCTTCCTTTGCACGATTGTCCCCGGTATTTTTATTATGTCTGCATTTTCTTTGTGGATATATTTGAAATGCCGCAAAAACCCCAATATTGTGATCCCCGAAAAACTGCCGATCCGGGCAAAGGTCAAGGATGTTGGCAAGACCACCTGGTCCGCTATTCCTGCTTTGATCTTTCCGGTAATTGTTTTAGGCGGTATTTATGGTGGCATTATGACGCCCACGGAAGCCGCTGCGGTATCCGTATTGTACGCCATTCCGGTTGCACTGTTTATCTATCGTAAGATGACCCCCAAGGAAATTTTTAAAACCCTCATCGAGACCGGCACCAGTGCTGGTGTTGTTGTGGTCATGATTTTTACGGTGTCCCTGATCAGCCGCATTTATCTAACTGAAAATCTGCCCGATATGGTTTTGGGGGCGATTAATACCCTGACGGAAAATAAATATGTCATTTTGTTATTAATCAACTTATTTATGGTATTCTTGGGATTGTTGATGGACGATGTTAGCGCCATGATGCTCAGCTCTCCTATTTTGCTGCCGATTGTGGTACAATTAGGCGTTGATCCGGTGCAGTTTGCCGCCATTGTCGCTGTCAACTTGGGCTTGGGCTGCGTCAGTCCTCCCTGTGCGCCGCTGCTGTTTTTGGCGGCCAGGGTAGGCAACACCTCTTTGACCAGGATGATGCGTCCCAATTTTTCGATCATGTTCTTCATCTGGCTGCCGATGATTGTTGTCGTTACCCTTTGGCCGGATTTCTCTTTGTGGCTGCCTCGCTTGATTATCGGTTATGGTTTATAGCGATAATATTTTATCGAAACGATAAATGTCAAAAAACAGTATTGGATACAAAACCCAATACTGTTTTTTTGACATTTTGCCAATTTTCTGCTATAATTTTGCTATAATAATGAGACTGTGCTGCCATAGAGAAGGGGTGCGCTGATGAAGATTCGCATTGATTTCTTTCAAAACTATGTGCCAACCTTGGAGGATCAGGCGATCAAAATTCCATTTGCCAAGGCGGAAGGAATGTTGTACTGCCTGATTGTTGAGCAAAGAATCAGCAAAGAATCCTTGGCAGATTTATTTTGGGGAGATTGCTCCGATGAATTGGCAAAAAAAAGTCTGCGCAATGCTATTTATACCCTGCGCCGTCTTTTTGGCGAGGATATTATTGTTTCCGGTGGCAAAAATTTTTTGCAGCTTGGCAGTGAATATCAATTAGAAGGGGATCTGTGCTATTTTGGAGAGGAGTATCCTCTGGATAGCATCCATGCCATAGAAGAGTTTATCGGGTTTTACCATCAGGATTTTTTGAGCAGCTTCTATATTAAAAATGCCAGCGGCTTCGCGGATTGGCAGTATTTCAATCAAGAAAAGTACCGCAAACTGTATCTGAAAAAGCTGGAGCAATGCGTGGAGTTTTGCCGGGTTCATGGGTATGATACGCTCTTGGAAGATGGATTGCGCAAGCTGATTTCTTTGGAAAGCTATGAGGAACGGTATTATTTGCAGTTGATTCGCCATTTGCTGGGGAAAAAACAGATCGCTGAGTGCCTAAAGCTGTATAACCGCCTGGAAACCTTGTTGAAGCAGGAGCTGTTTATCCAGCCTTCGGCAGAGATCACTGAGCTGATGGATACGATCATCAAAGAGCAATTGGTGGTGCGCAAGGAAAGTGAATTTTTTTATGGTCGTTGCCGGGAATTATTGGAGCTGAAACGAAATTTCTTTGCCTTTTTAAAAAATAAACCCTATTTTTCGTATGTGATCGTAGGTGAGCCCGGGGTAGGAAAATCCCGGCTGATCTATCATGCGCTCCGTTCCTTGCAGGACACTTATGTGTTGCTGGATATCAGCAATTACCTGATTGAAAAGGATTTTTCTTACAAGCTTTGGGATAATATCTTTGAGCAATTGCAGCACATTATTACCAAAAAAAAGCTGGAACTGCCGGATGGCTTACTCATGGCAATTAAAAATGCCTTTCCCACATATTGCGTGCTGCACCCGGGGGAAGATGGGGAAGGAAACACGCTTAGTCAAGCAGAGCGGTGCATGATCCAGCTGATGGAAACTGTTTGCGACCAGGAGAAAATCATCATGGTGGTGGACGATCTGCAATGGGTGGATAATTGCAGCATCAATTTGTTGATCAAGGTACTGCTGCATTGCGATAATCTGCTGCTGATTGCGGCAGCCCGGGACGATCATCAGCAGGTGATAGATTATATCGCTGCCGGCTTGCAAAGCAAGAATCGTTTTCGCCGCATTGCCCTAAGCCGTTTTAGCGAGCAGGAAACCTTGGAATTGGTGGAAAGTCAAACGCCGCAATATCATAAATATGCTTCGGTGATTTATCGGGAAAGCGAAGGAAACCCGTTTTTTATCGAAGAAATCCTCAGCAATTTGCAGGCAGGTATGGATATTAGTCAGCTCAATCAAAATATGAGCGATTTTATTGGTGGCAGGCTGGCGATGTTGAGCAGCTCGGCCAAGGCAATTGCCAATATTTGCGCCGCGATTCAAGACGATGTGAATTTGGAACTGCTTTCCGCAGTATCCGGCATGCGCAGTATCGATCTGGCGGAGATTATCGAAGAATTGTTGTCGGCCCATATTTTAGCGGAATTTCGCAATGTTTGGGGTGAAATTGTATTTTACTTTACCCATCAAAAAATCCGCGAGTATATTTATAATACTATCTCTCTGGCCAAGCGGCAATTATTGCATGAAAAAATTGCCCAGGGTATCGAAAGCCTTTTCGATAGCAATCAAGGCAATCCGACCTATTATCCTCGGTTGATTTACCACTACACGGTATCCGGCAATAACTATAAGATGCTGTATTACCGGCTCAAACATTTGGAGCTGCTGTTCAAGCCCC
>CAYOVS010000026.1:0-12228 GCA_964407445.1 uncultured Peptococcaceae bacterium | reverse complement strand
ATTGTTTTCCTGCCCGGCATTCCTCCTTAACCACTTGGATGTGTTCGGTATAGTACGGTTCAAACATTAGGAATTCTAAAAAGGAGGAATACGTCATGGCATTTGAAGACAGAACTTTAACTTGCAAAGAATGTGGCTGCGAATTTGTATTCTCTGCCTCAGAACAGGAATTTTATGCAGAAAAAGGATTCCAAAATGATCCTGCCCGTTGCCCGGATTGCCGCGCTAGCAGAAAACGTCAGCGCAATACCCGCGGTGACAGAGAAATGTTTACCGTTGTCTGCGCCGAATGCGGTTGCGAAACGCAGGTCCCCTTCAGACCCACTGAAGATCGTCCCGTTTATTGCCGCGATTGCTATCAAAAGCTGCGCGACCAGGCCTAATTATCATTCGTGATTATTCAGGTAAAAAAACAACCTCATGCTAATGAGGTTGTTTTTTTGCAATACAATCACCTTATTTTGCTTCTTTTTTCTTAAAAGATACCCAAAATAGTTTTTACTGTATCCTTCATCTTTTCCTTAGCGCAAACCAAATCATGACGCACCGGCAGTTCTGCCAACCCTGCCAAATTTTCCGGAACCGGCGCACCGGTGTACTCGTGTAGCCGTTGGGTCAACCGCAGCTCATCAACATCGTCTGTCGGCTGCTGTAAGGCCTGCAGCACCGCTTGGGGGAATTTATAGGGATTGGCGGTGGACGCCAGCAACAGCGGGTATTCCCGGCCGTATTGGTCACGATACTCTTGGGCAACCGCATAGCCTACCGCAGTATGCGGATCCAGCAAATATTGATGCTCCTGGAATACCTGGGCAATGGCCTGCGCCGCCTGAGCGTCATCCGCCTTGCCGCCAGCCAAAACCGTTTGCAGCTTCTCCAGTAACGCTTCCTCCAGCGTAAAAGTACCGGAGTCTTGCAAATCCCGGAACAACCGGGCAGTCAAAGCAGCGTCTCCGCTGCTCAAATCATACAAAAAGCGCTCAAAATTGCTGGAAACCAAAATATCCATAGAGGGACTGGTGGTTTTATACAAAGGACGCCGCCGGTTGTAGACGCCGGTTGCGATCGCAGAAGTCAAAACATCGTTGGTATTAGAAGCGCAGATCAGCTTATGCACAGGCAAGCCCATTTTGCGGGCATACCAAGCCGCTAAAATATTGCCAAAATTGCCGGTAGGCACCACAATATCAATAGGCGCGCCAGCATCTGTCTGCCCATTTCGACACATTTGCCCGTAAGCATAATAATAATAGACAATTTGCGGCAACAATCTGCCCCAATTGATCGAATTTGCCGAAGAAAACTGCTTATTGTTCATAGAAAGCAACACGTTTAGTTCCGCATCGGCAAACAAGGTTTTAACCCCGGTTTGACAATCATCAAAATTGCCTTCCACGCCTACCACATAGGTATTCTCCCCGGCAGTGGTACGCATTTGCAGCTCCTGCACAACGCTGACCCCACCCTTGGGATAAAAGACGATGATCTTTGTTCCCGGCACATCCTTAAAGCCTTCCAATGCCGCCTTACCGGTATCGCCGGAGGTGGCGACCAGAATCACCAGCTCTTTTTCCTCACCGGTGACCGCGCAAGACAAGGTCATCAATCTGGGCAAAACCTGCAAAGCCATATCCTTAAATGCGGCAGTGGGGCCATGCCACAGCTCCAACACGCTGATATCCCCCACCGGCACACAAGGTGCAACTGTCGGAGGAAAAGCATTGATGTAAGAATCAAACGCAACTTTGGCCAATTGTTCCGGGAGAAAATCACGCAAAAACAAAGCAAAGATGCCGGAAGCAATCTCAATATAGCTTTTACCGGAAATTCCCGCAATAGGATAAGCAGGAAAACGTTCCGGAACATACAAACCGCCGTCCGGCGCCAATCCTTCCGTAATAGCGGTGGCGGCGCTGACCTTTTCCCCGCCTCTGGTACTGAGATATTCCATAGGCTCCTCCTTTAAACAGGCTTGGCGCAAACAGCATAAATGGGCTGTCCGCAAGCCCGGTATCTGCTTTCGTATTCGGTGATGATGCCGGAATCGGCAAGAGGCAAATCATAGCTGCACCACTCTGCCCGCCAGCCTGCCTCTTTTAAACTGCCCAAAGACCAATCAAACAAGGCCCGGTTATCCGTTTTAAAACGCAGCTCACCATCCTGAGCCAGAATCGACCGGTATTGCTGCAAAAATGCCGGGGCAGTCAACCGCCGTTTATGGTGACGGCTTTTGGGCCAGGGATCGGGAAAATTCAAATAAATGCGAGACAGCTCCCCGGGGGCGAATAAATCCGTAAGCCGGGCAGCGTCGCACCATAATAAGCGCAAATTATCAGGACAGGCACAACCGGGCAAAGCACCTTCTTCGGCGGCAAAACGCTCCAATGCTTGAAAAATCATCTCCGGCCGAATCTCCAGACCGATGTAAAAATCTTCACTGGCCTGGGCAGCGGCAAAAATAAAGCGGCCTCGCCCCATGCCGATTTCCAAACAGCAGGGACGGCCGCCACTCAGCTCTCGCCATTTTCCTTGATACAGAGAGGCCGCTTGTTCCGTAAGAACAAGCGGGCTTTTGCTGATTTCGGCAGCAGCGCCGGGTATATGACGCAATCGCATAAACTGCTCCTATTGCCACAAGGCGTCTATTTTCTGCTGTAGCTCGTCGGTACTCATACCCTCTGTTTTGGTAAGACGACGGGTAATCGCATCATCCCAAAAAGCAGATTTTTCCGCCATTTTGGCAAATTTTTTGCGGTTTTGGTCTTTTGCAAGAGCACGGGCTTTGGCATTAGCCGCCATAACAGAAACAATACCCTTGGCTTTGATCAAATCATCCTGAGAAAGCTCCTGATAGTCCTTTAGGAGAAAAGCCATCACCGCCTGATAATAGCCCTGAAACTCCTCAAAAGGCAGTTCCGTATCCATTTTGGTGTATTCGCCCATTTTGTTGAACAGTTCTTCCATTGTTGCCTCCATAAATAAAAAATATAAAAATACGCTGAGCAAGTCTGTAAGCCGGGTTCTGTCTTAGATGAACATCTATCTCCAGACACCGTTGCCGGTGCTGTTCAGCGACCGCAATGAAAAGCGGGACGGGCAGCCCCGATGCTTTTCTATGAACCGCGCGAACGATTCAAGGGTCTTGCTCCGAATGGGGTTTACCTAGCCGCCCGATCTCCCGGGCGCTGGTGCGCTCTTACCGCACCGTTCCATCCTTACCGGTTGCCCGGCGGTTTATTTCTGTGGCACTATCCTTAAGGTCGCCCTCACCGGCCGTTAGCCGGCATCCTGCCCTATGGAGCCCGGACTTTCCTCAAACACGCCCTTGCGGGCTGCGCCTGCGTTCATCCGGCTTACTCAGCGGTATTCACAAAGGTTATTCCTCGTCTGTAAACAAGGCTCTGCCGCATTTTTCACAATAGGTTTGCTGACCCATCACCGTACGCTTGTACAGCACCGGGGTGACGATGGTACGGCAACCATCGCAAACATGATCCTGCGACAAATACGCTACCGGCGTACCGGCAAAGCGTTCTTTGTTATCGTTAAACCAAGCCAAATCTTGTGAAGAAATCGTAGGCATCAGGCGCTTTATACTATCGGCAACCTCCGCTTCTTTTTGTTCGTATTCCTGCTTGATTTTTTGATAAGCGAGCTTCAATTGAGAAAATTCCTGATGTTCTCCCTCTATTTTTTCCTTCAGGGTCACAGCCTCTTTTTCTACCTGTTGCAATTTCTCTAAGGCCGCAGCAATTTTGGTTTCCAGCTCGTTTTGTTTTTCAGCCAAAGCCGCTAATTGGGCTTCTCTGGCCGAAAGCGCCTTAACGGTTGCTGTGGAACCATCATAGATCGCCGCCTGCTCCTGAACCGTTTTTTCTTTGATCTCTTCTAAAGTTGCCACATAAGCCTTGTGGCTGCTAATCAGTTCGGCCCGCTCTGCAACAAGCTGTTCCCAACGCTGTTTATCGGTATCAAAATCAAGTTTGATAGCGACCATGCGTCGATATTCTTCGGAATTTCTCTTTTCCTGTTCAAATGCTTTTTGTTCCCCTTGTAGTTTTTGCAATTGATGTAACAGCTTCAACATAATTTTCTCCCTGTTCTTATTATATCAGCCGGCAAATGATTTGATCAATTTCGGCAACGGCAACGGTAAGTTGAGCCAGGCGCTGTTGCGCTGCAACGCCCTCCATAGAGGATATTTGTCCACACAGCGACAACAAATCCCCTTTTTTCAATCGGAGAAATTCCAGCAGTAACGGATGCGGCTGTCTTAGCAAGCAGGGGCCAAATTGCAACTCCTCATGGGAAAGCGTCATCACGCCATGCTCCGCAGCAATAATCTCATAATAAAAGCCGTGATCCAAAGCTATTTGTTCATCAATAATCTTCCATCCGTTTTCCATCAGCCAAAGACGAACGGCAGAGGCATTCTTTTGCGGCTGCAAAATCAAGCGCTCCGTTTGCATCAACACTGCCGGAGAGCGGGATAAGATATCCTGAATCAAAAAACCACCCATTCCCGCAATCGTGATACTGGCAGCTTCCCCTGGTGCAAGTGGCGCTAAACCATCTCCCAGGCGAATGTGGATTTGCCGATCCAGTGAAAGCAGCTTTACCAACTGGCAAGCATTGGTATATGGTCCCATTGCCCGATCCGTCCCAATGACAAAGGGGCAAATACCGTTTACAACCAAATAGACCGGCAGATAATTATGATCGGCGCCGATATCGGCTGCAGCCTTGCCGGGCAAAACCAAATCCGCTACCGCTTGCAGTCTGCTGTCCAATTTTACCTGCATCCGCTCACCCCCAAATTACGGGGACACTTGTCCCCAATAACTTGATTCGCCAACTGCCAAGATATTTTTATTATAACATACCAGCGCATTTTGTGCCACAAAAATTTCAGTTCTTTCTGCCTTTTCCCGAGATAAACACTAATAATGCCCCACTATATCTTTCACCGCCATCTGGCATTGGAAAACATTGGCACCGCTTGGCAAACAAGAAAGAGCCCCGGAAACTGTTTAACACTTTCCGGGGTTCTTCTCGTTCACAACAAACCGTCACCGCATTTAGTAAACCTTTTTGCAGGCAAAATATTCCTGTACCTGATTCAATGCTTCCCCAAACCGAACAGGAGGAAACAGCAGACACCATTTTGCCCATCTTGCATAAACTGACACGAGGTGATCGTTTACATGGATAATTGTACCCTTCCCTTGGGCGTAAGCGCCTTGGCCTGCGCAATTGCGCAACAAACCGAGGACAATATTGAACTGGCCTTCTACGCGGCGCTGTTTGTGGAGCTAGGCGATACCTTGGCCACCATCGTCTCCCAGCGAGAGCTGCGGGAACGCTGTGCCGCAAAGCAAGAAAGCAATTGCTAATACCGCCATTCGATTATAATGCGCTCTTGCGCCACCCAAATGCGGCTGACCAGTAAATCCAGCACCTGCCGCTTCTCCTCAAACGAAAATTGCGGCCACAGCTCTGGCAAACAAGCCACAGAAGCAGCTTGCCTGCTGCGATTTTCCAGCGCGGTCAACGCCGCAAAAAGCCGCTGCCGCTCCCCGGACAAGCGACAGACCCGCTCCTCGATCAACTGCAATAAGCTTGCGCCAGCCTGGGGCAGCTGATCTGCCAAAGCCGCCATATCCCGTTCCAGACGAGAAAGGTTCAGCCGCAGGTTGACGCAGGCAGGGTCGGCGGCTTGTTGCTCCGGTAGCAGCAAAGGACGGCTGGACAACACCTTTTGCAGCTCCCGGGTAAGCAAGGCTTCCAAATCTTCGGTATGCAGCGTGCCACAGCCGGGGCATTGATGATTTTCCATTCTGCCGCTGCATTGCAGATAGCGGCTGCCGCCGCGCCTGTTTTGTTTATCCAGCAAAGCATATCCGCAGCAGCCGCACTTGATTTTCCCCGCAAGCCAGGTATTTTTAGCTTTTTGCGCCAAGCCGGCCATCTGATCGGGACAAGCCTTTTTACGGCAAATCAGCCACAACTCCGGCGGGATCAACCCTTGATGGGGAGCCAAAACCAAATGATTTCCGGCCATTTCCCGATACTTATCTCCGCTGTTTTGCGGGTCGCGATAATAATAACAACCGTTTACACCGATAAAATCCTCCGGCGGGTTGACAATCTGCACCCCTTTCTCTGCAAAAAAGTCATAAACCGCTTCATCTGCCTGCACATACACCGGATTGCGGATCATATCGGCAATCCTTCCTCTGGTCCAATTTTTACCCACCGGGCCCAGCTTTTGCTCCGTCAAATAGCGCACCACATCGCCATAGCTGGTCTGGGGCTGGGCATACAGCTGATAGATCCGCTGCACCAGCGCCGCTTCTTCCGGCCAAGGCACATAAGCAGCGGTTTTGGTATCCCCCACCAGCGCAGGCTCCAAACGAAAGCCAAAAGGTATCCGTCCGCCCATATACAGGCTTTTACGGCTGCGGCTGGCATAGGCGTCGGCAACACGTTTTTGGATCGTTTCCCGCTCCAACTGGGCAAAGACGATGCAGATATTCAGCATAGCCCGTCCCATTGGCGAACCGGTATCAAATTTTTCCGATGCGCTGATAAAATCCACACCGCATACACCAAATTTTTCCATCATCAACGAAAAATCCACAATAGAACGGCTGATGCGATCCAGCTTATAAACAATCACCCGCTGAATTTGGCCGGATGCGATATCCGCCATCATTTGGCGAAAGGCCGGGCGCTCTGTATTTTTGCCGCTGTAGCCCCGATCGGTATAAAGCCGGTACGCCTCTCCCCTGGCTTCAAACAGGCAAAATTCGATTTGACTTTCGATGGAAATACTATCGGGGCGATCCACCGATTGCCGGGCATAAATGGCAATCATCCACGATCACCGCCAGTATATTTTACAAAAATAGGATACAACCCCCGGTCAATCTGCCTTTGCTTTGCAGCCAAAGCTGCTTCCTCCCAGCGCGGATGCATATGTACCAGTGTAATGGGTTTTTCTGCCGAAAAGCAGGTTTGTACCTCTTCCCGCCAATACGCTTGCTCCGGCCAATCCGGCACTTGCGGCATTGCCCATCCCCCCTTTGCTAGCAAGATACGAAAAAAGGGAAACAGCTATGCCAAACAAACTCTATACTTTTTACCCCGTTTATGCTATAGTAAATTCTAAAAAAGCAAAACCGAGGGATTATCATGGAAAAAATGACCGAAAGGGTCGAATTATTGGTACAAAATATTCCCGGCGTACTGGGTCGGGTCGCCGGCCAAATTCGCAACGAAGGCTGGAACATCAAACGACTGTATGTGGATGAAACAGAAAACAGCAATATTTCTCGCATGGAGATTGACATTGAAGGCGCCCATACCAAGCTGGCTTTGGTGATCGAGCGAATGCTGCATATTGATTGCGTGCTCAGCGTTACCATGAACGGGCAGCTGCGCAGCAAGCCGCCGCAACCGATTGCCCCGCCATCTCCTGTGCAACAGGAACTGGCAGGGTTACCGCCCAAACAACCGGGGGTCTTTCGCATTCTCACCATCAATCCCGGCTCCACCTCCACCAAATTTGCCCTGTACGATAACGATCAGGCCATTTTGATTCAAACCGTTCGGCACAGTCAGGAGATACTCAGTAGATTTGACTCCGTAGCGGCGCAAAAAGAATATCGCAAACAATGTATCCTGGATGTGCTCACCTCCGCCGGGATCACCTTAGGTTCTCTGGATGCGGTAGCCGGTCGGGGCGGCTTGCTCAAGCCCATCGAAAGCGGGGTCTACGCGGTAAACGAAGCTATGCTGGCCGACTTGACCACGATTTCCGCCGCCATCCATGCCTCCGCGCTGGGGGGTGTAATCGCTCATGAAATCGCCGCCCAATACGGTGTGTCGGCCTATGTGGTAGACCCGGTAGTGGTGGATGAAATGGACAGGAACGCCAAGCTTACCGGGATGCCCGGCATTGAGCGCACCAGTATTTTTCACGCCCTCAATCAAAAGGCGATTGCCCGCAAGCTGGCCGCCCAATTGGGCAAAACCTACGAAAACTGCCGTTTTGTCATCGCTCATCTGGGCGGCGGCATCACCATCGGCGCCCACCGCTACGGCCGGGTGATCGACGTCAACGACGCGCTGGCGGGAGAAGGCGCCTTTACCCCCGAGCGCAGCGGCGGCGTACCCGCCGCGCCTTTAATCAGGATGTGCTTTTCCGGCGAATACACAGAAAGCGAAATGCTGGACAAGGTGGTCAAAAACGGCGGCATGCAAGGGTATTTGGGCACCAACGATCTAAAAAAAGTGGAAAAAATGCTCAACGGCGGCGATGAATTTGCCGCTCTGGTGCTAGATTCTATGGCCTATCAGGTGGCAAAAGAAATCGGCGCGATGTGCGCCGTGCTGGAAGGCCGGGTTGACGGCATCATCCTCACCGGAGGCTTAGCCAATTCCACCCGGTTTACAGGCGCCATCAAGCAAAGAGTGGACAGGCTGGCCAACGTCTATGTTTTCCCCGGCGAAGACGAAATGCGCGCGCTGATGTCCGGCGTATTGCGCGTGCTGCGGGGCGAAGATACGGTAGCGGTATACGAATAATAACTTATCGTTTGTTTTCCCTTTGATGCTAAAAAAGCGGGGATCGGCATTAGCCGACTCCCGCTTTTTGCTTCTCTTTATCGTTCCTCGCGGAAATAATTGAACCCGCAATGCTTTGGAATGCAATGCTCTCTGCTTTGGCGAATACTGGTAAAAATCAGCACCAATATGGTGGCCAGATAGGGGAACAAGTCATAAATTTCGATGGGGATACCCAAGGGAACATACATCCGCAAAATGGCCAATCCGCCAAAAATCAAACCACCCAAAATCGCCCGACGGGGAGACCAAGTGGCAAAAATCACCAAAGCCACGGCAATCCAGCCCCGGCCGCCAACGCAATTGTGCACCCACACCCCGTATGCGGTAACGGTACTGATATACATCCCACCGATGCCGCAAATACCACCGCCGATCACCGTCGCCAGATATTTGTAACGGTTTACTGGGATGCCGGCCGCGTCGGCCGCAGCAGGATCCTCACCTACCGCCCGCAAATTCAAACCTACCCGGGTGCGATTGAGGAACCACGCCATCAGCAGCGCCAAAATCAAACCGATATAAACCAAACTGTTATAGGAAAAGAACAATTTATTGATCCAGGCAAAAATTTGCTGTTCCTGCCCCAGCTCCACCAATTTAGGGAACAAAGGCGTATTGGCAAAGGCCGTTTTAGCGCCGCTGGAAATCGCCATAAATTTGGAGGGAGAAGCCGTAGCAAACACCTCACCAAAGAAATTGGCAAAGCCGATACCAAAAATGGTCAGTGTCAAACCGGTAACATTTTGGTTAGCCCGCAGGGTGATCGTCAGAAAACCATAAATCAACGCGCCAAAACCGCCACAGAGAAAGGCTGCAAGCACAGCCAGCAACACACAAATCGCTCCTGTGAGCTCACCAAACAGCATTTCTGCAAAATAAACGCCCGCCAACCCAGCAATTGCGCCCATAAACATCATGCCCTCTACACCCAAGTTCAAGTTACCGGATTTTTCGGTTAAAATTTCGCCCAAGGTGCCAAACAGCAAAGGTGTTCCCGCTAAGACCGCCGCATACAACAAATTGACTAAGGTATTCATGCTTTTTTGCCCTCCTTTCGAAACACCAGCCGGTAATTGATAAAGAATTCACAGCCCAGCATGAAAAAGAGGATAATGCCAATCAAAACATCGGAGGCGGAAGCCGGAATACCAAAGGTGGTCTGAATCCGTCCCGCACCTTTTTCCAAAACGGCAATAAAAGCGGCCACTACCACCATGACGATAGGATTGAGCTGGGAGAGCCAGGCTACGGTAATGGCCGTAAAGCCAACGCCGCCTGCCGTATTTTCCGTCAACGTATAATCCGCACCGGCAACCTGCATAAACCCGACAATCCCGGCCAAAGCTCCTGCAAAAATCATGGTGCGCACCAAAACCCGACCCACACTCATACCGGAATATCGGGCGGTATTGGGACTTTGACCCACAACCGTGGTTTCGTAACCATGCTTGGAGCGGCTGAGATAAATCGCCACGCCAATCACTAAAAAGACAGCGATGATCCAGCCGATATGCACACCAAAAACCTTAGGCAGTCTGGCTGCGTCCGCAAACATGGCAATCTGCGGATGCCCGCCCGGCTTTTGCCAGGGACCAGCCTGCAAATATTTAATCAGCCCCAACGCCACATAATTGAGCATCAGCGTAAACAACGTTTCGTTGGTATTCCATTTTGCCTTACACAAAGCCGGGATCGCACCCCAAATCGCGCCTGCCGCAGCAGCACTGCAAAACATCAGCACAAACAAAACAAAGGATGGCACCAGCCCCACCCATTTTAAGGCAAAATAGGTAGCGGCAATACCACCGGCCAAAATTTGCCCTTCCGCGCCGATATTCCAGAACTGCATCTTAAAGGAAAGCGCTACCGATAAGGCAGCTACCAGCAACGGTACCGTAATTTTGATCGTGGAGATCAGGCTGATTTTAGAGCCCACGGCGCCCTGCAGCATTTCACCATAAACCATTATAGGAGAAAAACCCAACACAGCAATGAGCAAAGAACCGGTAAGGATCGCCGCCACAAAAGCAGTTGCCCGAATCAACCAAGCCTGCTTTTGCGGGATGGTGGGGCGTCTGGCAATGCGCACCCAAGGTTCGCTTTGTTGTTTGCTTACTGTAACCGGGGCATTAGACATTCGCCTCGCCCTCCTTCCCAATATTTTCAGAACGCAGGCGCGTCATCATCAACCCCAGCTGCTCTTTGGTCGCAGATTTTGCATCTACCACACCACTACAGCATCCGCCGCACAACACCAAAATCCGATCGCAAATTTCCAACAGCACATCCAAATCCTCGCCAACAAACAGCACGGCAACCCCTTGCTGCTTTTGCTCATTGAGCAAGGAATAAATGGTATAAGAAGAATTGATATCCAAACCCCGTACCGGATAGGCCACGATCAGCACCTGGGGGTCAGAAGCAATTTCTCTGCCCAACAGCACCTTTTGCACATTGCCGCCGGAAAGCAGACGCACCGGCGTATTCACGCCGGGAGTAACAATATCCAATTTCTGGATCAAGCGCTCGGCCAGCTGCCGCGGCGCTTTTCTGTCCACAAAAGGGCCCTTGTTTCGATAATAGCTGCGCAGCATCACATTATCGGTCATATCCATGGAAGCCACCAGCCCCATACCCAACCGATCCTCGGGCACAAAGCTCATGGCAATACCCCGCTTGATCATTTCCATCGGCGGCTGACCGGCAATATCCTCCTGCCGCGGTTGGCCCTGTTCGTCTAAATCATAATATAGGATCGAACCGGCACGCAAAGGCTGCAGCCCGGCCAAAACCTCGCACAGCTCCTTTTGCCCGCTGCCGGCAATACCGGCCACACCCAAAATCTCTCCGGAGTACAATTCCAGATTGACATGATCCAAAGTTGTCACTCCATCATTATTGACACAGGTTAAGTCTTTTGCCGCTATTTTTAACTGTTTATCAGAAATTTCCGGTCTGTCGATCGCTAAAGAAACGGTACGACCTACCATTTTTTCCGTTAGCTCGCTTGCATTGGTTTCGCCAGTGTTGACGGTACCCACAAATTGTCCTTTACGCAAAATATGTACCCGGTCGGATACCTCCAGCACCTCGTTGAGCTTGTGGGTAATAATCACAATCGCCTTATTGTCTTCCTTCATCCGCTGCAAAATCGTAAAAAGCTTGGTGGTTTCCTGAGGGGTCAACACGGCTGTGGGTTCATCCAAAATCAGAATATCCGCGCCCCGATACAGCACCTTGATGATTTCCACCGTTTGCTTTTCGGAAACCGACATATTATAAATCTTTTTATCAGGATCCAGCTCAAAACCGTATTTGGCGGAGATCGCTTTGATCTGCTGTGACAAAGCCTTGCGGTCAATGGTCACGCCACCCGGCAGACCAAGAATAATATTTTCTGTAGCGGTAAAAACCTCAATCAGCTTAAAATGCTGATGCACCATGCCAATACCCAGCTCAAATGCGTCACGGGGGCTGCGAATGGTTGCTTTTTGACCGTTAACAAAAATTTCCCCGCTGTCCGGATAATAAATCCCCGCCAGCATATTCATTAACGTGGTTTTGCCACTGCCATTTTCGCCCAGCAACGCCAAAATT
>CAYOVS010000025.1:10662-12440 GCA_964407445.1 uncultured Peptococcaceae bacterium | reverse complement strand
CTGCTGCCCTGTGGCGATTATATCGCCGTATCCCGCCGCATCGAAAACGAAGAGGAACGGGAACGGCTCAAGGCACTGGTCAAAGAAGCCTTGCCTGCCAATATGGGCGCAATCATCCGCACCGTAGCAGAAAACGCCACCGCAGAGGTGATTGCCACCGATATCCGGGTATTGCTCAAAGAGTGGCGGCGCATCCAGGGGCTGGCCGCCAAGGCCACCGCACCGGCGCTGCTGCACCGAGATCTGGAGCTGCTGAAAAGGGTGATCCGGGATACCAGCGCCGCCGATATTGACCGGATCGTCGTAGACAGCCAAAACACCGCCGAGCTGGTGGCGGAAACCATTGCCCTGATTGCGCCTTCGCTGGATAAAGACATCGTCGTCAGCAGCGAAGCAGATTTGTTCGCCGCCTATGATATTTACGGACAGGTAGAAAAAGCCCTGCGCCGCAAGGTCTGGCTCAAAAGCGGCGGCTATATTGTCTTTGACCAAACCGAAGCGCTAAACTCTATCGATGTGAACACCGGCAAATACGTAGGCGAATGCAGCCTGCACGAAACCGTGCTCAAAACCAATCTGGAGGCCGTCAGCGAGATTGCCCGGCAACTGCGCCTGCGCAATCTGGGCGGCATCATTATCATTGATTTTATCGACATGGAGCGGCCGGAAGATAAAGAAACCCTACTCAACGCCTTGCACGAGGAGCTAAAGAAGGACCGCATCCGGGTAACGGTGATGGGCATGACCCAGCTGGGGCTGGTAGAGCTGACCCGCAAAAAGGTGGGACATGAGCTCTCCGCCGTGGTAGAGCACGAATGCCCCCATTGCGGCGGCAAAGGCCGGGTGCTTTTGCCCTACTATCAGCATAAAGACGTTGACAAGCGAAACGGAATATGATAAAATTCATCTGTTGTCATGCCGCTCCGGCTTGGCAGGCAAGTGTTGCCGCAAAATTGCTTTTGGCAGTTTTGCTTGAGCAACCGCCAATATCGGGCGAGTCTATATAGTAGGGGAGGTGCAACAATGTTTGCGATTATTGAAACAGGCGGAAAACAATACAAGGTAGCCGAGGGTGAATTCTTTAGAGCAGAACTGCTCAGCGACTACCAAGCCGATCAAGAAATTGAGATCGACAAGGTTTTGGCTGTTTATGACGGCGAAATGCTCACGGCCGGCAAGCCTTATGTGGAAAATGCCAAGGTGACCTGCAAGGTCATCGAACACGGCAAAGCCAAAAAGGTGATTGTTTTCCATTACAAACCCAAAAAGAACATCCGCAAAAAGAATGGCCATCGTCAGCCTTTCACCAAATTGCAGGTTGTTTCCATTCAAGCGTAGTATTTCCGGCGGAGCATTCCGCAATACTCCGGTTTTTCCGGGGAATTGAGCAATAAAGGAGGGAAATTTTTATGGCTCATAAAAAAGCAGGCGGCTCATCCCGCAACGGTCGCGATTCTGCGGCACAGCGATTGGGTCTGAAACGTGGCGACGGTCAGTTCGTCACCGCCGGCAGCATTATCGTCCGGCAGCGGGGCACCAAATTCCATCCCGGCGCCAATGTAGGTCTGGGCAAGGACGATACCTTGTTCGCCACCATTGATGGCAAAGTCAAGTTCGAAAGAAAAGACCGCACCCGCAAACAAGTCAGCGTTTACGCAGTTGACGAAGCGGTTTAAGCAAACAACAATCCAAAAAAGAACCAAATGGGCGTAGCGCCGATTTGGTTCTTTTTTTGTGCCGCGCACCCAGCCATGCACCCGGCCATGCGACCCGGCCAT
>CAYOVS010000025.1:0-10562 GCA_964407445.1 uncultured Peptococcaceae bacterium | reverse complement strand
GCGACGCGGCCATGCGACGCGGCCATGCGACGCGGCCATGCGACGCGGCCATGCGACGCGGCCATGCGGCGCGGCCATGCGGCGCGGCCATGCGGCGCGGCCATGCACCCGGCCATGCACCCGGCCATGCACCCGGCCATGCACCCGGCCATGCGCGCACGAAAAAGCGGAGCTATCGCAAATTTTGCGATAGCTCCGCTTTAATCAGACCAGCAAGACTAATTTTTCAAGCTGTGGATCGGTGCGGGGATGATCCCGCCCCGGGCAATAAACTTGGCGGGCGACAGGGTGTTGACCCGCATCACCGGGCCGCCGCCCAGCAAGCCGCCAAATTGCAGCTCATCCCCTACTTGTTTGCCGATGGCAGGAATCAGCCGCACAGCGGTAGTTTTGTTGTTCACCATGCCAATTGCCGCTTCATCAGCAATAATCGCCGCAATCACCGCATCCGGGGTATCGCCGGGAATGACGATCATATCCAGTCCCACCGAGCAAACCGCTGTCATTGCTTCCAGTTTTTCGATGGTCAGCACGCCCTTTTCCGCTGCTTCGATCATCCCCGCATCCTCCGTTACCGGAATAAACGCGCCGGAAAGACCGCCAACCCGGGAAGACGCCATCACACCGCCTTTTTTCACCGCATCGTTCAGCAGGGCCAGCGCAGCGGTAGTGCCGCAAGCACCGCAAGTCTCCACACCCATTTCCTCCAAAATGCGGGCTACCGAATCCCCTCTGGCCGGTGTTGGCGCCAGAGACAGATCCACAATACCAAATGGGGTATCCAAACGCTTGGAAATCTCGGTACCGATCAACTGCCCCACCCGGGTGATCTTAAAGGCGGTGCGTTTGATAATATCGGCCAGCTCGCTAAAATCTGCCTCGGGACAGCGGGCCAAGGCCGCCTGCACCGTGCCGGGGCCGGATACGCCGATATTGATGCAGGTATCCGCCTCGCCCACACCGTGAAAAGCACCGGCCATAAAGGGATTATCCTCCACCGCATTGCAAAAAGCCACCAGCTTGGCAGCGCCGATACAATTATGGTCAGCGGTCAATCGGGCGGTTTCTTTGATCACGCCACCCATCAGTGCCACCGCATCCATATTGATGCCGCTTTTGGTGGAACCGATATTGACGGAGGAGCAAACCTTGGCAGTTTGAGCCAAAGCTTGGGGGATAGACAGCAAAAAAGCCTTTTCGCTAGTGCTCAAGCCCTTATGCACCAAAGCCCCGTAGCCGCCGATAAAATCCACCCCGCAGGTTGCCGCAGCTTTATCCAACACTGCAGCATATTTTGGCAAATCTGCACCAGCCGGTAAGGCTGCGGCCAATAAAGCAATAGGCGTAACAGAGATCCGCTTATTAATAATAGGCACGCCGTATTTTTGCGCCAAAGAATTTGCTTCTGCCACCAAATTGTGCGCCTTACGGCAAATCTTATCATAGATCTTATTGCAGGCAACATTAATATCGCTATCCGTACAATCCAGCAGGGATATACCCATCGTCACCGTGCGAATATCCAGATGCTCGTCGTCGATCATATGAATGGTTTCCAGGATGTCACCGATATTTAGCATAAGTCCTCCTACACATGATGCATGGTGTTAAAGATATCTTCGTTCATCACATGAATCTTTAAACTATTTTCCTCACCCAGCTCTGCAAAATAGGAGACAAAACGCTGATAATCGCAATTGATGTGATCAATCTCCGCTAACATCACCATCACAAACAAATCCTCCAGGATTGTCTGGTTAACATCAATAATATTTGCATCCAATTCATAGCATTTGCCGCTGACTTTAGCCAAAATGCCGGTTCTGTCTTTTCCTACAACCGATATTACCGCTCTCATCCAATTCCCTCCAAAAGATAATATAAGAAGACCGTCCCAAAACAGAAGCAGTGCTTGACGTTTTGAGACGGCCCCTGTACAGCATTTTCTTTCAAATACAGCATACCTGCTTAGTGATCGCCCTTTTCTTTATCCGGCTCGATCATGGAAAAGATTGCCATCCGCAAGGCGGCTTCTTCCTCCGCCTCTTTTTTCTCCGCCACTCGAGCCACCACGGTAGCGTTCCGTTGCGGGTCCTGACCGGCGGCAGCAAACTCATCTTCTTCTCTGGTGATTTTCACCGCAGCCCGTTCCGCTTCGGCAAAAGCAGCAGCTTCCGCCTCGGCAATCCGCAGCAGTTCGGCTGCTTCCTGCTCTTGCTCCATTTGTTGCTGTGCCATCTCGGCCCGCTGCGCTTCTTCTTCCTGAGATCTTTGCTCCGCCAGTTTTTTCTCTTCCAAGGCTTTGGCTGCGGCAATCTCCGCTTCCGCCTTGCCCAGCAGGTCTATTTCTTCCGCCGCATCCTCCTGCACCGCTTTGGCCGCGTCGTTCTCTGCGGTATTTGCAGCTTTGCGCGAAGCAAAGCTAAATAGTTTTCCCCAAGGTCTTTTATGTCCGTGGGATTCCTCCTGCTTATTGGGTTCCGGCTTATTCGCCTCTTGCTTCACGGTTTGTTTTTGCGAATCTTCTTTTTCCTTAGCCGCATTTTGCTGTTCTGTGGCTGTTTTCTCGGAGGAAGTATCGTCGTTTTGCTTATCGGCCAGCATTTCTTCGGTTTGCGCCAGCAAAGCATCTAAATGGGCTAAACCGCCATGCACTTCTTCTGCGGCAAAATCGGCAGGAGCCTGCGCAGCCTGTTCTTCCTGCTGCTTACGGTCCGGTTGCTGCCGCTCTGCCATTTGACCTACCGTTTCCTTGGCTGCAGCAGCCGCAGCAGCCAAAAGTGCCTCCTCTACCTCGGCACGATCCAACTCCATAGTAATTTGATCTAACGCGTCTTCAATAATGTCCTTGGATGTTTTTTGCTGACCAGAGGCCTGCTGGGCGGCAGCCTGCTCGGCAGCGGCTTGCTCCGCGGCAGCCTGCTCAGCAGCGGCCTGCTCAGCAGCGGCCTGCTCCGCAGCGGCCTGCTCAGCAGCGGCCTGCTCCGCAGCGGCCTGCTCGGCAGCAGCTTGCTCGGCGGCAGCCTGCTCGGCGGCAGCTTGCTCGGCGGCAGCCTGCTCCGCGGCAGCCTGCTCCGCAGCGGCCTGCTCCGCAGCGGCCTGCTCCGCAGCGGCCTGCTCGGCGGCAGCTTGCTCGGCGGCAGCCTGCTCCGCAGCAGCTTGCTCGGCGGCAGCCTGCTCCGCGGCAGCTTGCTCGGCGGCAGCCTGCTCCGCAGCAGCTTGCTCGGCGGCAGCTTGCTCGGCGGCGGCTTGCTCGGCGGCGGCTTGCTCCGCAACTGCCCGTTCCGCTGCGGCCAGCTCGGCCGCAGCCTGCTCGGCAGCAGCTTTCGCTGCTTCCGCTTGTTCTGCAGCTATTTTATCGGCAGCAGCCTGCTCGGCAGCGGCCAATTCAGCAGCGGCCTGTTCCGCAGCGGCTAATTCAGCGGCAGCCTGTTCCGCAGCGGCTTTCGCCACTTCCGCCTCTTCTGCAGCAGACTGGGCTTGCGGCTGTTCCGCACCCAAAGGAACGATCCCACTCAAAGCCTGCTCATTGCGATACTGGGATTTCAGCATCACTTCGGCATTTAAAGCTTCTTCAAACGCTGTTTGCGCCGGCTGCTCCCGCAGGGAAATTTGAGACAGTTCCTCTTCGGCACCTTTCAGCTTGATTTCCGCTTTGGCAACTACTGCAGTCAGCTTCTTGGAAGCCGTCAGCTTGCCGGCCTCAGCCTTACGCGCTACCCGCACCGCTTCTTGCGCTTCCAAAGACAGCGCTTCCCGCTCGGTAATCAGCTGCGCCTGTTTTTCCTCGGCTGCAAGCCGGGATAGCTCCGCTGTCTCGATCTGGCGAGTCCAATCGGCTCTGGCCGCTTCCATATCGTCTTTTATCTGAGAAATGGTTTTCTTTTCGTCTTCTTCTGTTTTGTAGCGAGCACCTACGGCTTTATCGTATTCCTCGGCCATTTGCTCACTATGTTCATGGGCAGAAGAGGCTTCCTGCTGTGCCCTTACCACATCCTCGGCAGCAGACATCCGGGCAGCTTTGGCCTCGGCACAAAGTCTTTCCATCGCATCCCGGGTGCTTTTGATTTTTTCATCGGTTTCTACGCTAATCCGCTGAAAATGTTCCTCTGCTTTTTTCTTGGCGTTTTCCGTATCTTCAGCAATTCGCGCTGCATCGCCAGCCGTATCCTGTGCATTTTTCGTTTTGGCTTGCACCTGCTCCAAGGCAGCTTGTGCGGTTGTATACTCCAGCTCTCTTTTTTCGATCAAGCGAGTTGCATTTTCCGCGGTTGTTTGGAGAATTTTCTCCGCCTGCGCCAATAAAGCAGAAGATTCTTCTTTAACGGCTACTCTGGCGGCGGAGGCGTTGGCTGCCATCCGGGCAGCTTCTTTGGCGGTATTGCGCGCCATTTCCAGCGCATCTTCCCGCACCTTCAGTTCGCTTTGGGCAGGGGCAATTTCCTGCTGCGCTTGTTCTGCGCGGATTGCCGCTTCTTCCGCAGCCTGACGCGCGGTATTTGCCGCAGCCGCAAAACCGGAGGCCTTTGCGCCTGCATTATTGCGCAATTCCAAGGCTTCTGCGGTAATCCGTTCCAGATCGGCAGCCGCATTGCGCTTGGTAGCTTCTTCGTCTGCCAGCAATTTGGCCGCTTTTTGCTGCAAAGAGCGCAGTGCTTCGGCCTTTTGGTCGGCTACCCTTTTGGCTTCCTCGGCAATCTGCTTGGCATTTTCTTCCTTTAGTTGCGCCTGATATGTTTTTTCGGCATATTCCTTCAGCTTGGCCTGATGGGCGGCAGCCAGTCTATCCAGCTCCAGCTCGCTGTTTTGCCGCAGGGTTCGTTCTTCCTCCTGCAAGTGCTTGGCTTCTTCAATGGCCTGATATTGAGCGTCCTCGGCAGCTTTTAAGGCTTTCTCCGCATCGGTAGCGGCATTCATCGCTTGTTGCGCCAGATGATTGGCAAAAGCCATTTCCGCCTGAGCCGCCTTGATAGTCATTTCGTTTTCGGCAGCAATCCGCACACAGCCGGCTTGCGCCGCTTTTACCGCAGCTCTTTCCGCAATCAATCTGGTGCGCGCTTTATCCACGAACAAGTGAGCCTTTTCGTTTTCTGAAGCAATGCGAGCAGCTTTTTTTTCGGCCAACGCAGCTTTGGCACGAGCTGCTGTTTCCAAAAGATCTGCTTCCGCCTTGGTCAGTAGTTTGGCATACTCCTCATCGGCCAGACTTTTGGTAGCCTGAGCATCCACTACCAAAGCTGTAGCCAGCTTGGCAACGGTTTTGGCATCCTCTTCTTCCTCTAAAAGCTTTTCCGGCAGATTTTCCGCGGCCTGATAGGCAGCTTCCGCCTTCATCGCTTCCGCATTGGTCAGAGAAGCAACCTTGCGCGCTTCCGTCAATTGCTCCGCTGCCTTCACCGCTTTTTCCTTTGCCACTTCAAAAGCGGCAATGTCATCGGCGTCGTGCAGCAGTTGAGGATCAATGGCTGCCGCCAGCTCAACCTGATCGTCATCCAGTACCAGCTCCCGGCTGATCGTTTCCTCAGGACGCTGAACCATGTTCTCTTGCTCGTTATGATTTGTACTCACCAGTATTTCTCCTTTTCTCTGAAATTACTGATATTTTATCAACCGCAGGGCAACTACTATCCATCAACGAATGGGCAAACGCCCTTCGGAAATTTGCCTGGCTTTTTCCGCCTCGGCGGCAAAGCGCGCCGCTTTATCCATTGCCGTCTTAAAGGCGGCCTCCGCTTCCCTGGCAATACGCTCGGAAATTTCCAAGTCAAGCCGCTTGTTTTCCTTGTCCAAGGCCAGCTTGGCAGATTTTTCTTCGGCTGCAATACGCAGCTCTGCCTTTTCGCGCAAAGCTTGCCCGGCCTTTTCCTCGGTATCCTTGATAGCCGCAGCTACCCGTGGCGCGATCCCATTGCTCTTTTCCAGCAAGGCGTCGCATTCCCGATCCAGCTCGTCGGCGCTTTCATAGGCAGCGGCAGCTTTGGCGCGGTTTTCCTCCGCTTCGGCGGCAGCCTCGTCCCTAGCCTGCTCGGCCTGGGCCTTATGCTGATTTTCTTCCGCCAGCTTGGCTTCGGTTTCCTGCTGGTTTTTCTCCAACAGCTCCTGATTGGCCACAAGCAGCTCTGCCAATGCATCCTGCGCCCGGGTTAACGCTGTAGCAGCAGCCTCGGCAGCTTGCCCGCTGGCCAAGGCCGCGGTAAACCGCTCCTGCTCTGCCTGCACCGCTACGGCCAGTTGCTGCTGGGCTTCGGCAGTTTGCTGTTCCAGTGCGGCCAGATCGCCGCTGATCCGATTGGCGGCTTCGGTGAGTCTTTGCTGATGATCCAGCTTGAGCAGTTGGATGGCCTGCTCCACCGTGCTTTTTTCTTCTTGGGCGGCAGTGAGGCGCTCCTGACACTGCTCCACCTGCCGATGTGCTTCCGCCAACGCGGCGGCAGCTTCCGTCAGCGCTTGATGCAAAGCAGCAATTTCCTCTTGCTTATCGGCAATCAGTTTATTGTTTTTTACCTGAGCAGCCCGGCGGCTTTGTTCGGTTTCATCATTGATGCGATTGATTTCTTCCTCGGCAGCCAACCACACCGAAACCATTTCCGCCGCAACCCGGGGCGCTTCCGCCGCAGCGGCTCTGGCCGCGTCCAGCTCGGCTCGAAGCTTGGGTAAATCCTTTTCCCAATCCGCCAGCAGCTTTTGTTTTTCTTCCACCAGCCTGGCAGAGTTCTCGGCAGCGGATTTCAACGCTTTTTCTGCTTGTGCCAACAAGCTAACCGTGCCTTCATCCGCCGATTCTCTGGCAGTGGTGGCACTGGCAGCCAGCTTAGCTGCGGTAGCGGCGGCTACCCGGGCGGAGTTCAGTTCCTCCCGCAGCATATTGATTTTTTGTTCGGTTTCCTGATACAGGCTTTCTTTTTCCCCTACGGAAACAGTGGTATCTTCAATAGCCTGCTGGGCGGAAAAATACATTTCCCGTTTGCTGCTGGCGGTTTTGGCCATGGCCTCCGCATTGGCAGCAATCCTTGCCAGTTCGTCTTCCGCTGCCTGTTGCAGCTCTTGCAGGCGTTGATTTTGCTCCTCCAGCTTGCGTTCCAGACGATTTTGCTCTTTTTCCTGGGCGGCGCAGCTTTCCTCGGCCCGGCGCAAAGCCTGACCAGCCGCCGCTTCTTCCTCTGCTGCCTGCTTGGCGCTATGCTGCCCCAAAGAAAGCTGGCTCATAAACCCGGCGTTCAACTGTTCGTTTTCTTCGGCCAACCCTCGGTTCAGCCGCTCTGTTTGTTCTTTGATCCGGCTCAGCCGCAAATCAGCGCGTTCCCGCTCCTGTTTGGCAGCGCTATGCTGCTCGGAAGCGTCAGAAGCCTCTGCATACAGCAGCCGGGAGGTTTCTTCTTTTTGAGCGGCTTCCAGCTCCGCCATTTCCCGCCGGCTTTGGGCCTCGGCGATCACAGCCTGGGATTGCTGGTTCAGCTTGGCGATAGCCTGCTCCGCCCATGCGATACGCTGCTCTGCTTCGGCAAAGGCGCTTTCGGCAGCAGCAGCTGCATCTTCGGCCTGCACCGCACTTTGGCGCAAGCGATTGCGCTTTTTGGAAAGCGCCGCAGCCTTGGCCCGGTCGGCTTTCTCTTCTGCTTCGCCATCCCCGGCCAGCCGGGCAGTGGTTTCCGCTGCGGCAAGCCGAATGGCAACTTCATCGGCATTGATTTTATCTACGGCAGCTACTGCTTCTGCCAAGGCCTTTTCGGCCAAAGCAAATTTTTCGGATTTTTGTTCTGCTGCGTCTCTGGCGGAATCCGCTTTGATTTTGAGCAAACCGGCCTTCACCTCAATGGTTTTACCGGCTGCTTCCGCTTCGGCAGCGATCCGTTTGGCTTCTTCCTCATCGGCAACCCGGGCAGCCTCATCAAACATCCGGCGCTGGGTTTCCGCCTTGTTTTTGAGCATCCCGGCCTGCTCCTCACAGGCAATGCGGCGAGCGGCGGCGGCAGATAAGGCGCTGTCGCTTTCCTGGGTAAGCTGGCTTTTCTCGGCGGCAAGATCCAGTTTTAGCTGTTCCAGATCGGCAGTAGCCTTGGCCAAAGCATACTCGGCTGCCTGGGCTGCTTCCACAGCCTGGCCAGCCTTGGCGGTCAGTTCGCCGTCCTTTTCCTCCAGCTCCACTACCTGCGCCTGCGCCGCCTTGCGCAGCAGCTCTTTTTCCTCGCTCACCTGCTGCATCTGCACCTGCGTGGATTGGGTCAGCTCTTGCAAAGCAAGGGTGGCAGCTTCCACCTCCGCCTGGGTTCTTTCCTTTAATGTGCAGGCTTGTTCGGCACGGGCCAACGCCTCTTCAACCTTTTTCTTTTGGCAGGCTAAAGACTCGGTCAGCTCCTCTTTGTTTTTTTCTCCGTGCTCTCGACGGGTTTGCGCTTCCCGCAGCAGCTCTTCCGCCTTACGCACCGCATTATCCCGGGTGGCTTCGCTACGCGCCACTACCCGGGCTTCTTCGTCCTCGGCCAGCAAACGAGCCTGATCGGTATCGGCAACGGCTTTTTTGGCCATTTCCACCTTAAGACGCATGGAATCAGCCTCGACCCGCATCCGATTCACTTCATCCTGCGCCTCGGTCAATTCTTCTTTTTTGGCTGCAATCAGCTGGCTGTTGCGCAGCTCTGCCTGCTCCCGATCCGCCTCGGCAATACCGGAAACATGCACCAGCTCTTCTTCGGCGGTAAGCCAGATCTTTTCTTCGTCCGCAGCTTTGCTTTGGGATTGCGCCGCCAGCTCCCGCCGCTTTCTGGCCTCCACCACGGCTTCCGCCGCATGGGCTTCCGCCTGCAAACGGGCTTTTTCCTTCTCTTCGGCAATGCGCTGGGCATTGCGTACCGTCTCGGCCAGCACGCCCTCCGCTTCGGAAAGCAAAGCGGCAGAATCGCTGTCCGCGCTTTCTCTGGCCAGGGTAGCGTCATTGATCAATCTTTGCGCCATCTCGGCGGCAATTTTAGCGTCTTTTTCTTCTGCCTGTAGGCGAGCAACTTTTTCCTCCGCGCCTTTTTCCAGCGCATTGGCTTTAATGGCAGCGGTAGTGTTTTCTTCTACGATTTTTTGGGTAGCCAAATAGTTCTGTCTTTTGGTATTGGCGGTAGCCAAAGCCGCTTCTACCCGAGCGGCGATCATCGCCAAATCGCTTTCCGCCTGATCCCGGGCATCTTTTTCCGCCATCGCTGCTCTGGCAACGGCTTCCTCAGCAGCGATACGAGCCGATTCGGTCTGATTGACCCGCAGCTCGCAGTCCTGTAGCAATTGCCGTTTTTCAATGCCCAAAGCTACGATCCGATCCGTTTCTGCTTTGGCATTTTGCACCGCTTCGCGGCATTTATCCTCCAGATCGGCGATTTCCTTAGCCAGGGTTTGCTGCAAACGGGTTTCATCCTCCACCGCCTGCGCCAGCTCACTATCGGCCTGCGCCAAAGCAGCTTCCAGCTCGGCTATTTGTCTTTGTGCCTGCTCTGCGCCGGTTTTAGCCCGTTCTTCATCGCCGATGGCCTGAATATTTCTTTGTTCCGCCTGCGATAAGGCTTCCTTGGCGTCTTTGATCTGCTGTTCCGTTTCGGCAGTCAACCGGGCTACGGTCTTTTGCTCATCGGCTACAGCCACTTTTTCTTCTTCTTTGGCGCAAATCAAATCGGCGGCGGATTTTTTAGCCAGCTCCGCCGCTTCTTTAGCAAATTTCTGTTTTTCTGCTACAAGAGCAGCAGCGCTATCTACCTGCCCCTGGGCATTGGCCAGCATTCCCTGATGCCGGGAGGTAAGCTCCTCCTGTCGGGCAGCTAAGCGCTTTTTGAGGGTGCCTTCTTCCACCCGAGCCAGCTCCGCCCGGGATTCGGCAGCATTGTGTTCCGCTTCCGCCGTAGAAAAATCCTCCGCCGCCTTGGTGGCCCGAGCCGCGGATTCCCGTGCCGTCTCGGCAAAACGGGCAGCCTTTTCTTCTGCGGCTTTTACCGCCGCTTCCAGCTCCGCAGCACGTCTGGCTTCCTCCGCCTCGGACGCATAGCGTTTGGCCTCTTCAAAAGCCTTGCGCATCTTAACTTCTTCGGACGCAAAGAAAGCCACCCGCTGCTCCGCATTGATACGGGCCTGTTGGCGGTCGCTGATGGTCAAGTTCTTTTCTTCCTGGGCCTGCTCCTCCACAACTTCCCACTCTTTGGCATTTTCCTCATAGGCAGGTGAGGACACTTCCTCGGACGCAGCGGTTTCCTCCCCGTGAGCAGGCGAAACAGGGGCCTTTTCCGTTATTTCTTGTTTATTAAATAATCTGGCAAAAAAGCCGCTCTTACGGTTTTTGTCATTATCTAATTGAGCACTCATTGTAAACCCCCTGCTACCAATATATATTTAGCATTACTCGGCGTTATCGAAAAGAAAAAGCAGATAGATTATGATCCCTCATAAAACGCCAAAGCATCCTATTTCGGTGCATTATATTATATTATACTATAGGAGATGAAATATTACCAGAAAAAATTCAACCATTGTCAACATTTATTCTATTTGCATCCCCGGGTAATGATTGACTATTTCCTGCCATTATGCGTATA
>CAYOVS010000024.1:0-12471 GCA_964407445.1 uncultured Peptococcaceae bacterium | reverse complement strand
GTCTCCTGCATCGGCTATTCCTCCGATCTGTGGCTGTACCGTCTCTGCGGTTTTCTGCTGGAAAAAAACGGTCAAGCCGGCTATCACTACATTTTCTACATTATTTTAGCCGGTTTACTATTGATTTTTTACAGCTCTTTTTTATTACATAAGTGTTTTACTACCTGTGGAAAGGAAACTTTGTCCAAATGAAAAAAGCCAATACTCTGCTACTGCTCACCGTCGCCATGCTCTGGGGGGTTGCCTATCCCCTGCTCAAGGGCACTACCGTAGATACGCCTACCTCGATCATGCTGGCACTGCGCTTCACGCTGGCCGGTCTGGTTCTAGCCTTGCCCTTTTTGCCCCGGATCCGGCGCAATTTTTCCTGGAAACTGCTACGGCAGGTTTTTTTAGTTTCCACCGTCCAATACGCGGATTATTTTTGCTACAGCTTTGGCATGAACTTTACTACTTCGATCAACGGCGGCTTTTATTCCGGGGTGCCGCTGCTGTTTGTCCCCTTTATTCTGCTGGTATGGGATAAAAAGCCTTTGCGCGGCCAAAAGCTGTGGGCGATTGCCATCATTCTAGCGGGGATGTTTTTGCTCAGCAGCGACAGCGGCAAAATCACCTTTAATATCGGCGATCTGTTTTGCTTATGTGCCTCCTTCCTTTTTGGCCTGTACATTACCATGACCGGCCGGGGCGATCTGCGCAACCACGATGCCTTGACCAAAGCCGCCCTGCAAATGTTTTGCGTGGCCTTTTGGGCCTGGCTCACCTCCCTCTGCACCGGCAATCTGGGCTCTATCGCCACCATCAGCAGTCAATCCTGGCTCAATATCGTGCTGCTGGGGCTGTTTTGCACCGCCGCTGCCTTCGTCCTGCAAATCTTCGTCCAGGATCAGGTCAATCCCCTCACCGCCTCGATTATCTACGCCACCATGCCCCTGTTTGCCGCGCTGGCCTCCATGCTGCTGCTACAGGAACGGCTGGGGCCTCTGGGCATGCTGGGCGGTCTGCTGATCGTCAGCGGCGTGATCACCAGAGAACTGGCCATGCATCGGCAGGCGCAAAAGCTGGCAATCCCCAAAAGCACCGATTGACCAAATATTCCACCGGCGCCCAAGTGCAGCCCTGTTTTCAACCAGCCGCGCTGCCTCCTGCGCCACGCAGCCATTACCGCAACAAAAAAGACGTATCGCAATAACTGCGATACGTCTTTTTTCGCTTTCAGCCAAACGCTATACATACATTCTCGGCAGCCGCAAGGCCAAGTGGGTCAGCACCTCATAGGAGATGGTCTCCGCCCAAGAGGCCAGCAGATCGCCGCTGATCGTCTCCTTGCCCTGACTGCCTAAAATCACCGCTTCATCCCCCACCTGCACCCCGGGGATATCGGTCACATCCGCCAAAAGCTGATCCATGCACACCCGTCCGGCCAAAGGCGCTTTTTGGCCATGCAACAGCACCCAGCCTCTTTCGCTGATCAGGCGGGGAATCCCATCCGCATAACCCAAAGGCAGCTCGGCAATGATACTGGATCGGTCTACCCGGCGCATCCGCCCGTAGCCCGCGCCATCCCCCGCCGCCAAGGTATGCAGTTGCCCCACTCTGGCCTTGACCGCCAGCGTAGGCTGAAATCCATCCGCCGCAAGATAGGAGGACGGGGCGCAACCATAGAGGATGATCCCCGGCCGCACCATATCCAAATAGGCAGCCGGATAGGCAAGGATCGCCGCGCTGTTGGCAATATGCCGCAGGGGGAAGACCAACCCTTTTTCGCCGCACCGCTGAATAAACTGTAGGAATCCAGTCAACTGCTGCTGGGTAAAATCTCCCGGGCCGTCCGCCTCGGCAAAATGGCTGAACACCCCATCGATTCGCAATTGGGGCAGGGCAAAGATCTGCCCGATCTGCGCCACCGATTCCTCGGTCAGGGCAAAACCCAGCCGGTTCATGCCGGTATTCAGCTTGCAATGCACCGGCGCTGTCACCTGCAAAGCAGCCGCCACCTGAGAAATCTCCCTGGCCTGCTCCAGGCAGAACACCGCCTGCGCCAACTGATAGCGCACCGCCAGCTCCCGGCCTTCCGGCCCCACCGGGCCCAAAACCAGGATCGGCTCTTCCGCACCCTGCTGCCGCAGTTGGATCCCTTCTTCTACCGTTGCCACAGCAAACTGGTTGGCGCCGGCCTTACGCATAATATCCGCCACCAAAAAAGCGCCGTGCCCATAGGCGTCCGCCTTGACCACCGCCATGATCTGCCGCTCCGACCCAACCAAGGCTCGCACCCGAGCCAGATTGGCTGCCAAAGCAGCTTGGTCTATTTCTATCCACGCTCCGCGGATCAATTCTTCTCTGGTAATGATCGTTCCACTCATTTGAGATGCAGCTCCTGTACGGCTTGGCCGATATAGTCTGTCAAATCCCCCGCCACCAAGCTGCACTGGCTGTTCTTAGCGGCGGCGATATCCCCCGCCTTGCCGTGAATCCAAACAGCGCAGGCTGCTGCGGATGCAGGCGGAATCCCCTGCGCCAGCAGCGTGGCGATCATCCCCGCCAGCACATCTCCGGAACCGCCGGTAGCCATACCCGGGTTGCCGGTATTGTTAATGGCAATCCGCCCCTCCGGCGTAGCAATCACTGTACCGGCGCCCTTCAAAACCACCACCACATTGGTCTGGCGGGCAAAGCCTGCCGCCACATTCACCCGGTTGGCCTGCACATCGGCAATGGAAACCCCCAGCAGCTTGGCCATTTCCCCCGGATGGGGGGTGATTACCAGGGGTGCTTTGGCATTTTTGAGCAGCCGCAGATAGCCGCAAACGGCAAAAAGGGCATCCGCGTCCAACACTGTCGGCTTTTTCAGCAGGGGCAGCAGCTCCCGCATCATCATCAGGGCAGAATCGCTGCGCCCTAGGCCGGGGCCTAGCACATAGGCGTCCGCCGGATAGGCGGCGATGGTTTCTTTGCTGTCTATGCTGATGCCGCCCTCTTGGTTATCCGCCAAATCCAGCACCAAGGCTTCCGGCAGCCGGGAGGTAAAAGCGGTGCGGCAGGAACTGGGCAATGCGCCGCTGACCTTGCCCGCACCCATCCGCGCCGCGCCGGTAGCCGCCAAAATGGCCGCGCCGGGCATAGCCTTGGAGCCGGCTACCACCGTCACATGGCCAAAATCCCCTTTATGGGCATTGGCGTCCCGGGGCGTCAGCCAACGACGGCAATAGCTTTCGTCAATCAACTCCCGGCGGCTGCCCAGCTCTTCTTCGATCTGCACCGGCAGAGAAATATCCGCCACCACCAGCTTGCCCACATATTCCTTGGCAGCAGGCAGCACCAAGCCCAGCTTGCACAGGCCAAAGGTTACCGTTACCGCCGCCTTTACCGCCATCCCCATGGGCTCGCCGGTAAGAGAAGACAAGCCGGAAGGAATATCGCAGGAAATAACCGGCGTATTGCTTTCATTGATAATATTAATCACCGCTTGGGGCGTATCGGTAACATTATCCCGCAAGCCGGTGCCAAAAATCGCGTCTATGGCCAAATCAGAGCTCCACAAGGCCATTCTGGCCACGTTGAGCCTGCTGCCCTCGGTCAACCAATAGCCGGTAACGCCCATATTTTGCAAGATGGTATAGTTGGCCAGCGCATCCCCCCGAAAAATATCCGGGTCGGTCAAAAAGAACAGCCGTACTTCGCAGCCTCGGTTAAATAAATGCCGCGCCACTACCAAGCCGTCGCCGCCGTTATTGCCGCCGCCGCAAAACACCGCTACCTTTTTTCCGGCAAAATCGCCCAGCAGCTTTTCCGCCTGATGCACCACGGCAATTCCGGCATTTTCCATCAAAATCAAGCCGGATATGCCAAAATCCTTGGTGGCCGCGCTATCAGCCAAGCGCATTTCCTCCGCTGTTACTAGTCTCATCTATAGTACCTCCTTCATAGCCGGTGATTCTTTTGTAAAACTACAACCTTACAAGTTCGCGTTTCTCTCGCCATATCCTTTATTTTGTGGCTCCGCCAGACGCCATTCCCAGCAGCGCAGCCCCATTGTCATAAAAGATTGCCTGCAATTGCGCCTGCTCCAACCCTAGCCCCAAAAGATAATGCCGATTTTCTTCCACACTTTGCCAAGGGAAATCTGTGCCAAAGAGGATTTTATCCGTACCATGCTGCAAAATGATCCGCTTCATCTGCTCTGCCGGCATTCTCCCCGCCAAAAAAGAAGTATCAAAATACAGCGGGCTGCCGATCAGATAGTTTTCCACATCATCCCACAGCGCATACCCACCCATATGGGCAGAGATCAGCCGATAGCCGGTAATCCCCGCTTGCTGCAATTGCTCCAATAGATGCAGCGTCCGCTGTGGCGAGGAATAGACCGGATAGGGTAGCGCAATATCAATGCCGCCGTGAAACAGCACGAGCATCCCATATTCGGTGGCCAGTCCGATCAATCGCACCATACAGGGGTCGTCCAGATACACTCCCTGAAACTGGGGATGCACCTTAATCCCGGGCAAGCCTAAAGCCGCCGCCGTCCGAATCTGTGCTTCCATATCCGCCGCCCCGGGGAAGATCCCGGCAAAACAGCATAAATTATCATAGCGGGCATTGGTTTCGGCAGAAAAACGATTAATCTGCGCCACCTGCCCCGGCTTGGTGGCTACCGGCAGACAAACGGAGCAAGTTACCCCAGCTTGTCGGGCGCAAACCGCCGCTTCCGCCGCCGTGCAGCCGGTCAAAGGCTGCAAAGAGCCCTTGGCCAGCCGGGCAATGGCCTTTTTCGCCACCTCATCGGGATAAATATGGGTATGAAAATCAAGGATCTTCAATTTACTCATCCCCTTAACGGTTTTATCATTTTCTTTTTTCCAGTTCGATTCAGCAATGCAATAGAAGAAAGAATCAGCACCGCCCCAAGCAACTGCAAAATGCTCATGCTCTCCCGGAAAAACAACACCCCCAGCAGCACACCCTCCAAGGGCTCAAAAACGCCGATGATCGAAGCTTTGCCCGCACCGGCCAACCGCACCCCGTTGGTCCAAAACAATACTCCCACCGCCGTAGGCAGCAGCGCCAGCAGAAAAAGATAAACCCAAGCCGCCCCCGGCAACAAAAAACAAATGCCGCCGGTAATGCCGCAGTAACAAAAGAAAAGCACAGAACAAAACAGATCCACAAAAGAGGTCATCAGCGCCGTATTCACCGTTTTCAACCGGGGATGAGCCAGCAGCAGCACATAGCCGCAGTTTAAAAAGGCGGCGGCAAAAGCCAACACCAACCCCTTGGGATCGGGCACCAGATCATTCCAGGTCAGCATCAACGCCAAGCCGGAAAAAGCCGCCAATAATGCCAGCTTTTGCAAGGTGGAGATGGGCTCTCGATACAAAAAATAAGCCGCAATATTGACCAAAATGGGATAAAGATACAAGATCAACACGCCCAAAGAAACGGGCAACGTTTGCAAAGCAGTAAAATAGCACAAGGTGCCACCAAAAATGCAGCAGCTCAAAAGCACCAGCCAAAGCCATTGATCCCCGGCCAAACGAAAGCAAACCCGCCGCCGATTGTACCAAACCACGGCAATCAGCAGCAATCCGGCAATGGCAAAGCGTACCGCCAGCAAAAAGGCAGGCGTCACATCGTAGCGATAGATCATCTTTGCCAAAGGCGCAGCCAACCCAAAGCAGGCCGCGCCAATAAACGCCAGCAAAAATCCTTTTGTCCCGTTATTCATCATGCCATCCTATCAACACAGGGGAGCCGGCCAAAGGGGGCTCCCCCGCAAAAAAGACCAGAAACAACTTACATTTTTTCCGGCGCGGAAACACCCAGCACCGCCAAGCCCCGGCGGATCACCTGGGCAGTGGTTTGGATCAAGGCCAGCCGCGCCCGCATCAACGCCGCATCCTCCACCAGACAATGGCATTGCCCATAAAAATTATGAAACTGCCCAGCCAGCTCGGAAACATACATAGCCACCCGATGGGGTTCCCGGTTCAGCGCCGCGGTGATCACCTGATCGGGGAAATCCGCCAGCTTGCGGATCAGCTTTTGCTCTCCCTCCTCTGCAAGCAGGCTGCAATCCGGCGTGCCCGCCAAAGCGCCTGCGGGAGCCGCTGCCAAAATGGAGCAGATCCGGGCATGGGCATATTGCACATAATACACCGGATTATCCGCCGATTGTTTTTTGGCCAGATCCAAATCAAAATCGATCAGACTGTCAGCGGAACGGGTGACAAAGAAGAACCGCGCCGCATCCCGGCCAACCTCCTCTACCAGCTCGTTTAAGGTAACGTACTGACCGGTGCGCTTGCTCATTTTCAGCAGCTCGCCGCCCTGATAGAGCCGGACAAACTGCATCAAGATCACCTCAAGCTGCTCTCTCTTGTAGCCAATGGCCTCCATAGCGCCCTGCATCCGCGCTACATGCCCATGATGATCCGCACCCCAGATATCGATCACCTTGGCAAAGCCCCGGCAAAATTTATTATCGTGATAGGCAATATCCGCGGCAAAATATGTGGGCACGCCATTATTGCGCACCAAAACCTCCGGCTTTTCCTCGCCAAAGCGCTGACAATCCAGCCAGACCGCCCCATCCTTTTCCAGCAGCCAGCCGTCTTTGTCCAGCTTGTCCACAATCGCCTGCACTGCACCGCTTTCATGCAAGGCGCGCTCAGAAAACCACACGTCGTATTCCACACCAAAATTGGCCAGCGCCTGCCGGATATCGGCAATTTTGATCGCCAAAGCATAATCCGCCAGCACCTGACGGCGCTGCTGCTCCGGCAGAGCCAGATAAATATCGCCCTCCCTTTGCACCAGCTCATGAATCAGCCGGGGCAGATCCGCCCCGTGATAACCGTCCTCCGGAAAAGGCACGGGATGCCCCAGCTCGGTTTGATACAGGGCGTCCAAAGACAAGCCAAATTTTTCGATTTGATTGCCTGCGTCGTTAATATAAAATTCCCGCTCCGCCTGAAAACCGGCCAGATTCAAGATCCCGGCCAGACTGTCGCCGATCGCGGCGCCCCGGGCGTTGCCCATATGCAGCTCCCCGGTAGGATTAGCGGAAACAAACTCTACCTGAATTTTCTCGCCCCGGCCTGCGTCACTTTGGCCAAAATGTTCCCCCTCGGCCAAAATCTCCGCTAGGCAATTGCCCAGCCAACCGTCTTTCATCCGAAAATTAAGGAAGCCCGGCCCGGCAATCTCCACCTGCGCAATCTCTCCCGCCAAGTCGCAAGGCTTTTCTATCGCAGCTTGGATAGATTGCTTGAGCAACAAGGCGATATCCCGGGGAGATTTGCGGCAGACCTTGGCCATAACCATCGCCGCGTTGGTGGCAAAATCACCGTGAGCCGTCTCCCGGGGCTGCTCCACCACAAAATCGGCAATTTGCGCAAACTCCAGCTGCCCCTGGGCCCGGGCCTGCTCCAAACAGGTTTCGATGATATTCCGAATGGCAGCCATTCTCCTGCCGATTACGGTGTTATGCTCAGACATAAAGAGCCTCCTTCAATATATTCTTTAACCTTCTTATAATAACGAAAAAACCGTGATTTTGCAATGGTTTTCCCAAAAACCGCCGGTTTTGCACTTCCGGCGCTACAAGGGCAATACATAAACGATCAGCGGAATCGTTATCACCGACAGCAGCGTAGAAACAAAAACCCCTTTGGCAGCCAAGGCCAGATCACTGTGATATCGAGCCGAAAACAACGTGGCGTTGTTGGCCACCGGCATGGCAGCCGTCAACACGATCACCCCCAGCACCAGAGAATCGCTGATCAGACGAGAAAACACCAGCCAGGTTAGAAAGGGAATCAGCAGCAGGCGGATTGCCGAAAATATGTAGATCTTCCAATCGTTAAAAATCCCCCGCAAGGGCAGCTCGGCCAGAGAAGCGCCTAAAACCAGCATGGCGCCGGGAGTCATCATCTGCCCGGTCATAGACAAGGTTTTTTCGATCACCACCGGAAAACGAAGCCCAGTCAGATAGATCACCAAAGAAAGCACCGCCGCCACAATCCCCGGATTGAGCAAAAGCCGCCAGCTCATTTTCACCTCGCCGTTTTTGCCCACCGCCAAAAATAATCCCAAAGAAAAAACCAGCAAAGCATTGGGCACATTGAGGATGGACGCATAGAGCAGAGCGGTATTGCCCAACACCGCCAAAATCACCGGATAGCCCATAAAGGCGGAATTGGAAAACAAGGCCATAAAACGATACATGCCCCATTGATTGGGCGAAGCCCGCAGCAACCAGGGTATCGGCCAGGCTAAAAGCAGATTGAAAAAATAAAACAGCAGACAAAAGCCAAAAACTGTAAAAACCTGGGAGGTAGAAACCGCACGATCCGCCTGAAGCACCGCGCTGACCACAAAAGCAGGCAAAGACACCGTCAAAAGCAGCCGGGAAAGCTTAGAATTCATATCATGATCCATAATTTGCAGCTTTCCGGCCGCAAAACCAATGACGATCAGCAGGAACAGCTCCAACATCGTTTGAATCATAATGTGCAGATCGATCATGGTTTCACCTCTACATCGGCAGACATGGGCGAAGGCTGCTTGCCCACATCGATGCTTTTGATCTTATACAAGCAAAGGAACAGCTTGACGCTGCGGGAAAGATAAATATTATTATTCCAGATCAAAGAAGGGTAGGTTTTCATCTCAAAATCTTTGATCGGCTTACAATATACATCCGGCAAATTCAGTGCCTGCACAATACTGCGGGGCTGATAGCTCAAACCCATTTTTTGCTGCACCATCTGCATAGCAATAGAGGTATCGGAACACTGATATACAATATTGGGCGAAAAGCCGTGCCGCTCACACTCGTTGACCAAATACTCGTTATAGCTCCAGTATTTACCGCTGCGCAGCATACACAAGGGCTGATCCCGCAACGTCATGATATCAATTTCCGGCTGCTCCGGCTGGGGATCCAGATCACGGTGCATCACCAGCTCCAAGGGGTCCTCCTCCAGCAGCACCGTATGAAACTCTTTCAGCTCACAGGTGGGGCTGCGCAAAAACAGCAGATCGATTTCGTTTTCTTCCAGCGCATAAACCAGATCCACCGGCGTGCCATGGATAATTTTAAACTGGATCAATGGGTAATGCTCCCGAATATAGCGAAGCTTATCAATAAAAAAAGGCACATCGGAATAAATCGTACCGATATTGATAACCCCACGAATACCGCTATCCGTTTCCTTGACCATTTCCATCATTTCGGTAATATCTTTAAACAAAGAGCTGGCCTTTTCATACAGCAACTGCCCGGCCGGGGTCAGATCGATCCCCTTGTTGCTGCGTTTAAACAAGGTGACCTCCAACTCCTCCTCCAACAGAGTCAATTGCCTGCTCAAGGGCGGCTGCGCCATATGCAGTTTTTTGGCCGCACCGGTAATATTGTGCTGCTCCGCCGCCGCCATAAAATACGTCAATTGTTTTAAATTCATCCCCTATACCCCCAAAAATCGCAATACTAAATTTATATGTGTAAACGAATAAAATAGATATTTGTTATTATAACAACTTTGTGCTACTATAACAATAGGCTAAAATAGACAAAATAGTTAGAGAAATCGCCGGAGCAAGACTATTCTATAAGCATGAAAGGAGCGGCATATGAATCTGATTCGACCTCTCACCGAAGATTACAGCGATTATTTGCGTGACGAATCCCGCACTATGGGCTATGCGGAAACGATTTCCTTTCCCAAAACAGAGGAGGACATCGTGGCAGTGGTCAACTATTGCTATGACCATGATCTGCCCATCAATATCCAGGGGGCACGCACCGGCTTGGCCGGCGGCGCCAGTCCTTTAGGCGGCCATGTGCTCAATGTCAGCCGCATGACCAAAATCACCGGGATGCGCTATGACGCAGCTAGCGACAGCTATTTCCTCACCGTACAACCGGGAGTGCTCCTCTCCCAGGTACGCAAGGCTTTAGAAAACAAAGCCTTCGACATTTCCGGCTGGTCTCAGGAATCCATCAACGCTTTAAGCAAAATCAAACCGGGCGAGCTGTTCTTCTCTCCCGATCCCACCGAAGCTACCGCCAGCATCGGCGGCATGGCGGCCTGCAACGCTTCCGGCGCCCGTTCTTTCCTCTACGGTTCTACCCGGGTACATATTCATGGCCTGCGGGTAGTCTTGGCCAACGGTTCCGTTGCCGTACTGCAACGGGGCATCAACCGGGCGCAGGGCCGGTCTTTTACCATGCCCTTGGCAGATGGCAGCAGCTTCAGCGGCCAACTGCCCGATTTCGACACCCCCCATACCAAGGACGCTGGTTTCTATTTCCGGGATGATATGGATCTGGTAGATTTGTTTATGGGCTCTCAAGGCACCTTGGGCATTATCAGTGAGCTGGAGCTTTCTTTGATGCCCGCGCCCAAGCTGATGTGGGGCGCCACCACCTTCCTGCCCAGTGATGAAGATGCGCTGCATTTTATTCGCGCCGTCCGCGGCGAACAACTCCCCGGTGTGCCGCTGTTCCAACATAAGCCTGCTTCCCTGGAATTTTTCAACAAAAATGCGCTGGAAATGATCCTGAAACAAAAAGAAGTCACCGCCGCCTTCAGCCAATTGCTGGAAATCCCGGAAAACTTCAATTGCGCCGTCTACACCGAGTTTAACAGCACCGATCCCAGCACCTTCCTGCCCATCCTCACCGAGCTGGCACAGGTGGTTGCCGCCTGCAACGGCGATCCTGACCGCACCTGGGTGGCCAAAGACGCCCGCGAGCTGGAAAAGCTGATCTTCTTCCGCCATACCGTACCGGAAACCATTGATATGAAGATCGACGAAAACAAGAAAAATGAACCTTGCATCACCCTGCTTTCCACCGATATGTCGGTGGAAGACAAGGATTTCGAGTACTTATTCCATTTATATAAAACAACACTGGAAAAAACCACGTTGGACTGGGTGATTTTTGGCCATTCCGGTGAAAACCACTTCCACCCCAATATCATGGCCAGAAATAAAAAAGAATTTGAACAAGGCCACGCCATCTTCAAAGATTGGGCCAAAGAAGTCAGCAAGCTGGGCGGCACCATCACCGCCGAACACGGCGCCGGCAAAATCAAACGGGAGCTGGCCTTGATCATGTATGGCGAAGAAAACATGGCCAAGATCCGGCAGTTTAAAACGATGCTGGACCCCAAGAACCTGCTCTCTCCGGGCAATATCATCAGCTAACGGCCACCTTGCACAAGAATTATAGAAAGCGGTGAAGATATGAAAATAATCGTTTGCATCAAGCAGGTTCCCGCTACCAACGAGGTGCGGCTGGACCCTGTGACCAATACCATCATTCGCGAGGGCATCGAATCCATCACCAACCCCTTTGATACCTACGCCATCGAAGAAGCTATCCGCCTGAAGAAAAAACTGGGCTGGGAAACCGCCGCCATCAGCATGGGCATTCCTGCCGTGAAAGAAATTTTGCGGGACAGCATGGCGCTGGGTATCGACCAAGCCTATTTGCTGAGCGACCGGGGCTTTGCCGGCGCAGACACGCTGGCGACCGCCTACGCCCTTGCAGCCGGTATCGAAAAAATCGGCGACGGGCAGCTAATCATCTGCGGCAAAATGGCCACCGACGGCGATACCGCTCAGGTTGGCCCCATGCTGGCGGAAATGCTGGGCATCCCCCACGCCACCGATATTGCCCAGATCGAAAGCATCAACGAAAAGGAAATGGTTTGCCGCAAGCTGACCGATGACGGCTATCAGCAGATCCATCTGACCCTGCCCGCGTTGATCACCGTCAACAAAGAGATCAACGTGCCCGGTTTGCCCTCGATGAAAGGCGTTTTGGCCAATTACAACGCGCCGGTCACCACCTACACCGTGGCCGATGTGGCGGTAGACCCCAGCCATCTGGGGCTTTCCGGTTCGCCCACCCAAGTGGTGCGCACCTTTATCCCCAACATGAACATTGATAACGAGTGGCTGGAAGGCAATACCAACCAGCAAACCGAAGCCCTGCTCAACCGCTTGGCCGAGCATAATATCATCGAGAGGGAGGTTTAATATGGCTTCCATTAAAATTTTGACCGATACCTGTACCGGCTGCGAAACCTGCGTATCCGCCTGCCCCTTCGGCGCGATTGCTCTCAATGATGAGGGCATCGCCCAAATCGGCGATAGCTGCACCCTCTGCGGTTCCTGCGTGGAGGCTTGCCCCTTCGAAGCCATCGAGATGACCAAGGACGCCGAAAAAACAGTTGATCTAAGCGCCTGGAAAGGAATCTGGGTATATTGCGAAACCGTAAACGATACATTGCGGGGCGTAGGCCCCGAGCTTTTGGGGCAGGCCCGCAAGCTTGCCGATGAGCTGGGCTGCGACGTTACCGCCGTGCTGCTGGGGGAGGAATCCGTCAAAAGCCATGCTCCCGAGCTGATTGCCAAAGGCGCCGACAAGGTGCTGGCCGTGGTCAACCCCGGTTTGGC
>CAYOVS010000023.1:0-12589 GCA_964407445.1 uncultured Peptococcaceae bacterium | reverse complement strand
AAATTTGTTTTTTTGCAGGAATAGAGAATAGTGACGCGAATTCCATATGTATCGTCTAGTGAATTATGAGTATCTCATGGCGATACGATGTGGGCGGGCTGCGGAAAAGAAGGGAGGCGGTAAAGAAAAACTCCGGGGTTAGATTGCTCGAGAAAACGGATACTACTTATGGAGGCAAAAATGACAGAAAAGGAGAAAGATTGATGAAAGAAACAAAAGCAAAGATTCGTCCAATTGCGTTTTTTATTCCCTTGACGGCAATTATTGCCGTGGCTGTGGTCAGCATTATCACGTCTATGCAGGGAGAGGACGCGTTAGTGATCGCGATCGAGAATCTGAACAATGCCGCTATGGCCAAATTTGGCTGGCTATACAACTCCTGCGCCTTGGCTTGCCTGGTTTTTGTGGTTTGGCTGGGTTTCTCCAAGTATGGCAAGATTAGATTTGGCGGAGCTGATGCCAAACCGCAATTTTCCTATTGGAACTGGTTTGCCATGACCTTATGTGCCGGCATCGCCATTGGTTTGGTGTATTGGGGCGTAGCCGAACCGGTGATGCAATTGGCGTACCCGCCGGAATCTTACGGAATCGCCGGCTTCTCGCCACAAGCGGCCACCTTTTCTTTATCCCAAATTTTTATGGAATGGACGTTAACTCCTTATGCAATTTATAGCGTCTGCGGCATTTTAAGCGCTTATACGATTTATAATTTACGCAAACCCACCTCTATCGCAGCTACCTTAACGCCCCTGTTTGGTGAAAAGATGGAAAAGGGCGTTTGGTCTCAGGTGATTGACGCGATCATCCTTTTTTCTTTGATGGGCGGCGTCTGCACGTCTTTAGGCGAAGGTATCCTGCAAGTGGCCGGTGGTTTGGAATATGTGTTTGGCATTTCTCCCCGGTTGTTCGTTTACGGAACCATTGCCCTGGTGATTGTTGCGATGTATACCTTATCCAGTTATACTGGTTTGAAACGGGGTATCCGCGTCCTCAGCGATATCAATACGAAGATTTATTTTGTGTTTTTGGTCTTTTTATTCGTGGTTGGACCCACGACCTTTATCTTGAATATCGGTTTTGAATCATTGGCGGAATACGCGGAAACGATTTTCTCCCGACATCTGTTTTTGGGTGCGGTTACTGGCGATCAGTATCCCTATTGGTGGACGATTTTCTTCTTTGCGGTATGGTTTGCCTGGGCGCCGGTGACTGGCATGTTCTTGGCCAAGCTGGCCTATGGCCGTTCAATCCGAGATTTCGTAATTGTAAACATGGTGGCAGCATCCGGCTTTGGTATTATTTGGTTCACCGTTTTTGGTGGTTCTGCCATTTATATGCAGCTGTTTGACGGTTTTGATATTTCGGGAATCATTGATTCCATGGGCAGCGAGGTGGCCACCTATGCCTTCCTCCAGCAATTACCGTTGGGAGGTATACTGATCTTTATCTTCTTGTTTATGCTGGTTATTTCTTTTGTCACTGCTGCCGACTCGATGACTTCTACCGCTTCCAATATTTCTGTCAGCGAGGATATGGATATGAGCAACGGCAATCAGGAAGCTCCCGGTTATATTAAATTGATCTGGGGGATCTCCTTGGGGCTTGTGGCCTGTTTGCTGGTGAATTTTGCCAACATCACCGGTGTGAAGGCCGCCTCCACTTTGGCCGGTATGCCGGCTGTGCTGGTGGTGCTGCTGCAAATGTTCAGCTTGGGCAAGGTTTTGAAAAAGCATGGCAAGCGGGAATTGCGTCTTATTGCCCAGGAAGAAGAAAAAGCAGCTTTGGCGGAGGAAGCGGCAGAAGCGGCAATGCAAACCGTTGGCGAATAAGCTGTTTTTGCGGGGATCGTGCAGATTTGCCGTAGAAAAGTAAAGAACCGGAAAAGGAGAGCAAGAAAAAACTATGTATATTGGTAAGCAATATTATCCGCAGGATACGGTGTATCAAACCATAGATCAAAAACAGAGGGAGCGAATCCATACCGCCGCCTTGCGGCTTTTGGCGGAGCATGGGATGCTGGTGCAGCATCCGGTAGCCTTAAAGCTGCTGGAGGAAGCGGGTGCGATGGTTGGGGAAGACGGCATGGTGCTTTTGCCGCCGGCAATGGTAGAAAAGGCTTTGCGCACGGCGCCTTCTCACTTTACCGTTTATGACCGAAACGGAGATCCGGCCATGTATTTGGGCGGGCGGAATGTATACTACGGAACAGGCTCGGATACTCTGCAATTACTGGATTATGAAAGCGGTCAATATCGGCCCTGGACAAAAGCAATGGTAGAGGATGCTGTTCGGGTGGCGGACGCCATGGAAAACATTGATTTTTTAATGTCTATGGGGCTGATTTCTGATGTGGAGTTTGCTGTAAATACCCGGGAGCAATATGCCGCGTTGCTGCGCAACAGCACCAAGCCTCATTTGGTGGTTTGCGATACTCGCGAGGATTTGGAGGATGTGTTCCGCATGTATATTGCGGTGCGGGGTAGCGCCTGGGAGTTGCGGCGTAAGCCCTTGGCTGTGATTTATAACGAGCCCACTTCCCCCTTGGTCAATTCATTTAACGCTTTGGACAAGTTGCTGTTATGCGGGGAATACGGGGTTCCTACCAATTATGCCACAGGCGCGATCTCCGGCGGCACCACGCCGGTGACCGTAGCCGGAACGCTGGTTCTTAGCACGGCAGAATGCTTGTTTGGTCTGACGCTGCTGCAAACCTATCGCCCCGGTGCGCCCTTCGTATTTGGCTTTGGCGATTCTCCTTTGGATCTGCGCACGGTGCAGGCTGCTTACGCCCATCCTTTGGGGATGCGGGTGCAAGGCGGCATGTGCGATATGGCGCGCTTTTACGATTTGCCCTGCTGGGGCGAAGCCGGGCATGGCTGCTCCAAGCTTTGCGATGCGCAAGCGGTGCAGGAAGGGATGTTTACCATTGAAATCGCAGCATTGCAGGGCTGCAATATTACCCATGATTTGGGCTATAATAATTTTGGTTTGGGCTATTCTCTGGAAAGCCTGGCCATTAACGATCAGGCGGTTTCTATGGTGAAAGAGCTGTTCAAGGGAGTGGAGGAAGACGAGGCCAGCCTGTCGCTGGAGGAGATCATGCAGGTGGGCTGCAATGGCGATTTTCTGCGCTGCAAGCAGACCAGAGCCGGTGCGCGGACGATGTGGCGGGGCCAGTTGTCCGATTATCGTTCCGCCGACGTTTGGCGGGCCGACGGCGCCAAATCTATGGAGCAAAGAGCCCATGAACGGATTCAGAAGCTGTTGGCAGAGCATCACCCCCAGCCTTTGACCTCCCAAGTGGATCAGGCCATCGAAAGTATTTTGGAAGCTGCCAGAAAGAACGCTGCCGCAGAACAATAGAACAACGACGGTGGGTAAAACAAAAAACATCTCATCGTCTAAGCTACAAGCAAATAACAACGCGCACCCTTTATAGGGGTGCGCGTTGTTGTTGTTGTTGTTTTAGACGATAGCAGCTTCGATGCAATTTCCCAGGCGGTTATGGCAGGGGAAAGCGTCCGGGGCCAGGCAGCCGTTTCGCATATGTTTTTGAAATCGCAGATACTCGTTGCCTAAGCGGCTGTACATTTGCAGTACAGGGTCGCGGCTGGCATCGGTAAGGTGCATAATATTGTCATAGTCGGTGAGAATGATCTGGCAAACGGTAGGATCTAATTGGCCATTGCTTTTCATGTTTTGAAAGATGGCCAGGGTTTTTTCTTTGGGAAAGATCTCTTTATAGCTGCGAACGCTGGACAAGGCGCTGAGAATATCGGCGGCGGCCATAATCCTTTGGGGCAGATTGAGCTGCTCCCCGGTAAGCCCCAGCGGGTAGCCGCTGCCGTCCAGCTTTTCGTGATGGGCGGTGGCGATGTCATAGATCGGTTTGCTGACCAGGCCGCGGATGATGGAGCCGGTAATGGTGACATGGGTGCGCATTACCGTCATTTCCCCTTTGGAGAGGCGGCCGGGATTTTCTAAAATTTCCAGAGGGATGGCGATTTTGCCCAGATCGTGAATCAGGGCGCCGATATATAGCTCTGCCAGCTGATCGGAGGTAAGCCCCATTTGTCTGCCCAGCTCTACGCTGATAGCGGTGGTATTGATGGTATGGGATACGGTGTAGACGCTGCGGAAGTCGATGGAATAGACCAGCATTTTCAGATAGGCTACCAATTGATCCTGGGTGAAGTGGAAGCTGCGGATGATCTGCTCTACCACATGGTGGTAAGAGCCGTTGGCAATTGCTGCGGACACGCGGGGCCAGATTTTTTGCAGCAAATAGGCAAAACGGGGAGAGTAGCGCTGCCCCGCTTGCTCGGCAAAGATGGTCGGCGAAGCTTTTGGGTCATTGAGTAAGAGGATATCCGCTCGATCTGCCAGATAAATCAACGCTGCATAATCCTCATAGCGGTAATTCAGCTTGGCCAGGTCTTGATAATCCAAATGATGATAGAGGATTACCTCGGCATATTTCTCCAAAGGAGTCATGTTTTTGAGAAACAAATAGCCGTATAAGGCATGATTCCAGACGCTACCTGTTTCAAATTGAAGCATTTTGTCCAGTTCATCGGTTTTATAGGCGCCGATATCGTGAAAGATAGCCAGTAAGAACAAGTCCTGGCTATGGTACGCCTGTCTCATTCCGCCTTCTGCCAGGATTTCGTGAATAATATAGGCTACCCGTTCTCCGTGATCTACCAAACGGCCATCAATCATTCCCAAGGTATTACGCATCACGGCGATGACCGAGGTTTGTCCAAACATTGGGCGTGATAATACGTCAAAAGGAGACATTTGCTTACTCCACTCTGTTACACAGTCGTATAATATGATAAATTAATTACCAGTATTTTATCATATTAGAATAGTTCTGACAATAGATAATCAGTTTAAATGATAGAATTTCTTAATTGCACTGGGGTTGCGGGAACTTTTCTTGGGGGGAAAAGGTCTTACAGTCATTAGTATGCAAGGCATCGTAAAATTGTGTACCATTCATCTGTGCGGTGTTGCGGAAACAGGAGGGAGCATCATGCGTTTTTTGGGAAATATCGTATGGTTTTTGTTGGGTGGCGTGGTTTTGGGGCTGGCCTGGCTGCTGGTAGGGCTGCTGTGGTGCGTGACCATCATCGGCATCCCAGTGGGGTTGCAGTGCTTTAAGCTGGCTTCTTTGGCCTTTTGGCCCTTTGGCCGAGAGGCGGCTTACGGTGGCGGCCCGGTATCCTTCCTGCTCAATGTGCTGTGGTTTTTGTTTGGCGGCATGGAGCTGGCGCTGGTATCTTTGGCGGTGGGGCTGGTGTATTGCCTGACCATCATCGGCATCCCCTTTGGTCTGCAATGCTTCAAGCTGGCTTCCCTTTCTTTAGCGCCCTTTGGCCGGGAAGTTGTTTCCTGCTAGCGTTTGGGTGGAAAACGATCTTGCGCTGTTGCCTCATCGGAGCAGGAATAGTTGTTTCACCACGGATATTGTTATGGCTTAGAGCTGTTGTGTTGCCGCATTTGGTTGCGTGGAAGGCGACGCCTGAAAAAATAGCAATGCGCCAAGTCTTATCGGCTTGGCGCATTGCTATTTTTATAAACATTCTTGCCGACCAGCCTTAGGCCAGATTGAGCTTTTTGTGCAGCAGCCAATAGCAGCAGGTGTAGAACAAGGCGCAGACCAGCAGCGCGCTAAGGCACAGGGAAAGCAGCACCGTATGGACGGCGGCATATTCGCTGAGGGAGAGGAACCACTGGACGGGAGCGCTTCCTGCCAGCTGGCCAAAGCTGCCGCAGGCCATCACCAGCACCAGACCGGTATTGCAGATAAATTGCAGGCCAAAGAAGGCGACCACGGACAGGAGCAGCTTGTTGCGGTTGGCCAGTTGGCCGATGGCCATGGAGAGATAGCAGAGCAGGATGCAAGAGGCCAATCCCAGCAAGCAGAACAGACAGAATTCGCCGAAAAAGAGCAGGGCGTTGAGCATTTCTCCGCCAACGGCATGGCGAAATGCGGTAAGGATGGCGCCCAGATCAAAAATCTGCGGTGTGGTGGCCGTGAGAATCAGCAGGGAGAAAAAGAAGATGATCATACTGGCAACGCACCAAAGCATAGCAGCCAGTAGCTTGGAAAAGATATTGGCGCTGGTGGTGACCGGCAGGGTGAACATCAAATATCCCTCCCGCCCCAGCAGATTGTGGTAAAATCGGAGGATAATGCTGACGGCGGTGATCACAAAAACGCCGATCACCAGCATCACATAAAAGAACAGCAGCAGGCCGCCGTAAATCTGGTCGCTGTTGCCGGTGGAAAGCCAGGCGGCAGAAAGTCGGTTGATCAGCGCCAGCAGCAGCAAACCGGCGTATAAGGGCAGCAAATAGCGGGATGCGCTTTTCAGCTCGTATTTGATTAATTTTCCTAGCATCTGAATACCTCCCGGAACATGGCGTCCAGGGATTTGCCGCTTTGCTCCCGCAGCGTGTCCACCGGCGCGTTGACCACGATTTTGCCTTGATTGAGAAAGATTGCTTCGTCCAAAATCTGTTCCACCTCGCTGATCAAATGGGTGGAGATGAGGATCGTGGATTGTTGGTCGTAATTTTTGATAATGGTGCGCAAAATATATTCCCGCGCGGCCGGATCTACGCCGCCAATGGGTTCATCCAGCAAATAGAGGCGGGCGCGACGGCTCATTACCAAAATGAGCTGTACTTTTTCCTGGGTGCCCTTGGATAAGGTTTTGAGCCGGTCTTTGCCGTTGATATGCAGGTTTTCCAGCATTTCCCAGGCGGCTTTGGTATGGAAATCGGCGTAGAAATCGGCAAACATGGCCACCAGATCGCTGACCCGCATCCAGCCGTTGAGATAGGATTGCTCCGGCAGGTAGGAGATTTGTTTTTTGCTTTCCACCCCCGGTTTGTTGCCGCCGATCAAAATTTGGCCGCTGCTAGGCGGAATCAGCCCGCAGGCCAGCTTGAGCAGGGTGCTTTTGCCGCTGCCGTTGGGGCCCAGCAGACCGACGATTTTGCCTTGGGGCAAGGTCAGGTCGATGTTTTCTAGGGCTTGCTTGGCGCCGTAGCGTTTGCTTAAGCCCCGGCAAAGCAGCACCGGTGCGCTGCCGTTTTCGCTTTGGAACGGGTGGCTCTCGTTTGTAGCGCTATTGCTCTTTTGCTCAGCTTGTTCCCGGTTGGGATTGTTTTCGTTTGCGGCAGGATCTTCCGCCAGGGCGGAAGCTGCGGCGGGGATGCTTTCCGGTTGCTGCATGATCTCTTTATTTGCTTCCATAAAAACAGCTTCACTCCTTTTTGTCGATTGCTTCTGCTGCCATAGACAGGGCTTGTTCCGGGCCGATGCCCAGCTTGCGCATGCGGCGGAAAAAATCGCCGATTTGCTGGTAGGCCAGATCCGTTTTTGCGCTGCGCAGCAGGGTTTCGTCATCTGTGACAAAGCGGCCGCTGGTACGCTCTGTGCGGATCAGCCCGGTTTTTTCCAGTTGACTGAGGGCTTTTTGCATGGTATTGGGATTGACCCCGGCTTGATCTGCCATATCCCGCACCGAGGGCAGCCGGTATCCGGGCATATATTCGCCGCAGATGATTTTTTGGCTGATCTGGTCGATAATCTGGCTGTATATGGGGCGATCCTGCTGAAATTCCCAGCTCATTCTTTCACCTCTTTTGCAGGTTCGTCTGTCCATCCACTGCATTTTTGGCTGCAAATTTCTGTTGCTGCGGCTGCTTGTGGGAGCCGGAGGGATTTGCAGCGTTTGCTGATAGGATGGGGCGGACTGCCGTCTGTAGGACGGGGTTCCTTTGTGTGATTGTATTAATCGACTAGGACAATAATACATCCATTGGCGTTTCTTGTCAAGAGGGGAAAAAAAATTTTTTTGCATATTTTCCGGCCTGGCCAATATGATGAAGTAGGGGGTGAGTGGAATGCATTTATGGCAAAGCTTATTGATTCTGCTGGGCGGATTGGGGTTTGTGTTTGCCATCAGCGTCATGCCGCAAAAATTCTTTCGGGTGGCGGGGCGGTTTATGGGCAACGCGGCTTTAGGGCTGTTGCTGCTGTTTTTGATCAATGTTTGCTCCGGCTGGACTCAGGTGTTACTGCCGGTAAATGGATTGACGCTGGCGGTCAGCGGTGTAATGGGCGCGCCCGGTGTGGTGGCGTTGGCGGTGATCTCCGCCTTATAATGGCGGGGTTGCCACCAGATCCCGTACATAGGTAAAAACGGTATGGCGATATTGGGTTGCGCCGTACCGTTTTTTTGCGTTGTGCGGCGTTCCCTTTGGCGCGGTTGCTGCTTTGTAACTATTCTTTGCTGTGCATCGCTTGTGGGGATTGGGGCCGCATTTACCGTGCATGGAGCAGTGATTTTAATGCATTAGAACCCTATAAATAAGGAATATATAAGCATGGACAAAACTTTATTATGGGTATATAATATTATCGTTCACTAATTTAATATGCGCTTTAAGGAGGCAAGTTTATGAGCAAGAAAATGATGACCATGGACGGCAATAAAGCCGCATCCTACGTTTCCTATGCCTTTACCGAAGTCGCGGCAATATTTCCCATCACCCCTTCTTCCACAATGGCGGAATATGTGGATGAATGGGCCGCACAAGGCAAAAAGAATATTTTTGGCCGTCCGGTAAAAGTTGTGGAAATGCAGTCCGAAGCCGGCGCAGCCGGCGCGGTGCACGGCTCTTTGGCCGCCGGTTCCTTGACCACCACCTACACTGCATCCCAGGGCCTGTTGCTGATGATCCCCAATATGTACAAAATTGCCGGCGAATTGCTGCCCGGCGTGATGCATGTCTCCGCCCGTTCTTTGGCGACCCATGCTTTGAATATCTTCGGCGACCACAGTGACGTAATGTCTTGTGTCCAAACCGGTTATGCAATGATCGCTTCCGGCAGCGTGCAGGAAGTTATGGATATTGGTGGCGTTGCTCACCTGGCCGCAATCAAATCCCGGATTCCTTTCCTCCATTTCTTTGACGGTTTCCGTACCTCTCACGAGCAGCAGAAGATCGAAGCCATGGATTATGAAGATCTGTCCGCTTTGCTGGATAGAGAAGCGCTGCAAAAATACCGGGATAATGCCTTGAACCCTGAGCATCCGGTGATTCGCGGCACCAACGAAAACCCCGATATCTTCTTCCAGGCCAGAGAAGCCTGCGCGCCTTTCTTTAAGGCGGTTCCCGATATCGTAGCCGATTATTTTGCCAAGATTTCCAAGATCACCGGCCGGGATTATCAACTGTTCAACTATTACGGCGCTGCCGATGCGGAAAACGTGATCGTGGCCATGGGCTCCATTTGCGATACCGCCGAGCAGGCTGTGGATGCATTAAATAAAGAAGGCAAAAAAACCGGTTTGATCCGGGTGCATCTCTATCGTCCTTTTGCCATTGACTATTTCCTCAAGGCGATGCCCAAGACCGTCAAGAGAATCGCGGTTCTGGACAGAGTCAAAACTCCCGGCGCCCCCGGCGAACCCCTGTATATGGACGTGCTCACTGCCTTCTACGGCAAAGAAAACGCGCCGCAAATCATCGGCGGCCGCTATGGTTTGGGCAGCAAGGATACGATCCCTGCCGACATTATCGCCGCTTTCAGCAACCTGATGAGCGCTGCGCCCAAGCATAACTTCACTTTGGCGATCAACGACGATATCAGCGGCACCTCTCTGGAACGGGGCGAGATCACCGATCTGCTGCCCGCAGGCACCATTCAGTGCAAGTTCTGGGGCTTGGGCTCCGACGGTACGGTTGGCGCCAACAAGCAGGCTGTGGATATTATCGGCAGCAATACCGATATGTATGCCCAGGCCTATTTTGCTTACGACTCCAAAAAATCCGGCGGCTTGACCATGTCTCACCTGCGCTTTGGCGAAAAAGAGATCAAAGCCCCGTATCTGATCAATCAGGCCGACTTGATTTCCTGCTCCAATCAGGCCTATATCCATGTTTACGAAGTACTGGCAGGCTTGAAGAAGAACGGTATCTTCCTGCTGAACTGCATTTGGGATGCGGATCAACTGGAAGAAAAGCTGCCTGCTGCGATGAAACGCTTTATCGCCAAAAACAATATCCAGTTCTACACCATCAACGCGGTGGATATCGCCCAAAAGCTGGGTCTGGGCAATCGTACCAACATGGTGATGCAATCCGCTTTCTTTGCCCTGTCCAAGGTGATCCCCATGGAGATGGCCATCAAAGCGTTGGACGACTCTATTGAACATGCCTACGGTAAAAAGGGCGAAAAAGTCGTCAATATGAACAAGCAGGCCGTACAGGCCGGCGCTACCGCCTTTGTCAAGATTAACGTGCCCGCCGCCTGGGCTGATGCGCAAGATGCATGCTGCTGCACTGCGGACGAGCCTGAATTTGTCAAGAATCTTCTCCGTCCCATGACCACCAATCACGGCGACGAGCTGCCGGTATCTGCCTTTGTGGGCAGAGAAGACGGCCATTTCCCGCTGGGTGGCTCCTGCTACGAAAAACGGGGCGTTTCCGCTTTTGTTCCTGCCTGGATCAAAGAAAACTGCATCCAGTGTAATCAGTGCTCGCTGGTCTGCCCCCATGCGGCGATTCGTCCCGCATTGGTTGATGCAGCGCAGGCTGCCGCTGCGCCCGCAGATTTTGCCACGGTAAAAGCCAACGGCAAAGATCTGGCCGGTTTCAGCTTCCGTATGCAGGTTAGCCCCTTGGATTGCCAGGGCTGCGGTTCCTGCATCACCGTTTGCCCCGCCAAAGAAAAAGCTTTGGTGATGAAGACCACCGAAGAACAGCAATACGATGTTGCCAACTGGGAATATGCCATGTCCTTGCCGGATCGCAGCGAACAGTTTGCGCCCACCAATGTGAAAAACAGCCAGTTCCGCAAACCGTATCTGGAATTCTCCGGCGCTTGCGCTGGCTGCGGTGAGACTCCCTATTGCAAGCTGATCACCCAGCTTTACGGTGACAGAATGGTAATGTCCAATGCTACCGGTTGCTCCTCTATCTGGGGCGCTGCCGTTCCCGCCATGCCTTTCTGCACCAATGATAAGGGACAAGGTCCGGCTTGGTGCAATAGCTTGTTTGAAGATAACGCCGAGTTTGGCTTCGGGATGTTCTTGGGCGCTACCGAGCAACGGGATCAGCTGAAGGCCATTGTCGAGAAGGCTGTTTGTGGCTGCGAAGGCGGCTGCACCGATCCTGCGGTGCTGGATGCGCTAAAGGAATGGCTGGATGCTTACAATTGCGCGGAAGGTTCCAAGGCCGCTACTGCGAAACTGATCCCCTTGCTGGAAAAGAGCAGCTGTGTTACTGCCAAAGAGATCCTCAAACGGAAAGATCATCTGGTCAAGAAATCCTACTGGGCTTTCGGTGGCGATGGCTGGGCCTATGACATCGGTTACGGCGGCTTGGATCATGTTCTGGCTTCCGGACAGAATATCAATATCTTCGTATATGATACCGAAGTGTATTCCAATACCGGCGGTCAGAGCTCCAAAGCGACTCCCGCTGCGGCAATTGCCAAATTTGCGGCCTCCGGCAAAAAGACCAAGAAGAAAGATCTGGGCATGATGGCTATGTCCTATGGCTACGTCTATGTGGCGCAGATTGCCATGGGCGCCGATATGAACCAGGCTTTGAAGGCGATCAAGGAAGCGGAGGCCTATGACGGTCCTTCCTTAATCATTGCTTACGCCTCCTGCATCAACCATGGGATCAAGGGCGGTATGAGTAACGCTATGAAGGAAATGAAGGACGCTGTGGCGGCCGGATATTGGCAACTGTACCGGTTTAACCCGGAGCTGGCCGAGAAGGGCGAGAACCCCTTTGTTTTGGACAGCAAAGAGCCCACCGGATCCTTCCGCGACTTCATTGGCAACGAGGTTCGTTACAGTGCACTGGCGCGCCAATACCCCGATACTGCTGAAGACCTGTTTGCCAAGACCGAGCAGGATGCCAAGAATCGCTTGGACGGGTATAAACGGTTGGCGGAATAAGTTTCTGAGCAGGAAATTTATCGATAATAGTGTTATTTCGTGTTATTTAGCGAAAAGTAATTGACAAGGGGAGAAGGTGGTGATATACTTATCATCACCTTCTCCTTTTACGAAGGAGTATGCTGAAAAAGTGCAAAAAAGCTCAAAAAGTGCTTGACTTCTTCTTTCAGCTATGGTAAGATATCAGAGTTCGCTGATCACGGTTGCCAAACGATTTCGAAAAACTTGAAAAAGTGCTTGACATCGAGAACCAAGCGTGGTAAACTAACAAAGCTCGCTAAAGCGAGTCGAGCACGGAAGCAAAAAACTTCCAAAAAGATTTAAAAAAGTGCTTGACAAACCGAAACGAACATGGTAAGATAATCAAGCGCGCTGAACGAACGCACTACTGCGAAACGGTAAAGCGCCAAGGTCTTTGAGAACTGAACAGTAAAACACAAGCCAAAAAAGCAAATAAGTCCTTAAAATTCCAAGAGGAAACTCTGGAAAACAAGAAGTAAGACAACAAAGAGCCAAAAGGCTCTTCGTAAAAGGTCATCGGTCGCGAAAGCGGTTGAGATAAATTTTTATGGAGAGTTTGATCCTGGCTCAGG
>CAYOVS010000022.1:0-12655 GCA_964407445.1 uncultured Peptococcaceae bacterium | reverse complement strand
CGACTGCGCCATGAGCAGCATGGCCATGTCCAGTTCCCAGCCGGCCGTAGACGCCTTGGTGGCCTGCTTCCTGGATTCTCCCTACGAAACCGGTATCAAAATCGACGATTTGGAAAAACCCAATGCCCTGCTGAAGGAAATCCGCAAAAAATACGCCCAGTTTGATAAAGCTGATCCCCGGGTCAACGTTTCCGTACTCAAAAACCAGATCCCCGGCGGCATGATCTCCAACTTCATGTCCCAATTGCGGGATATGAACGCCTCCGACAAGCTGCCTGAGGTTCTGGAAGAAGTACCCAAAGTCCGTGCGGATATGGGCTATCCCCCTCTGGTCACACCCATGAGCCAGATGGTCGGTTCCCAGGCCGTGTTAAACGTACTGGGCGGACAACGCTACAAGATGAAAACCAAAGAAATCACCGCCTATCTCAAGGGCGCATACGGCACTTCTCCCGGCCCCATCGACGAAGAATTCCGCAAATCCCTGATCGGCAACGAGGAAGTGATCACCTGCCGTCCCGCCGATTTGCTGGAGCCGCAAATGGAAAACGCCCGCAAGGAAATCGGCGCCTGGTCTCAGGATACCGAGGATGTGCTCACCTATTTGCTCTTCCCCGAACAAGCCAAACCCTTCCTCAAGCACAAAATGGAATGCAAAATGGGCGTAGACCCCAGCTTGCTGGATGAAGAAAACAAAACCTATCCGGTATAAAGCAAACTACCCCACCGCAACCGGCTTGAACCCCCTCGGCTAACAGGCCGTTTTGGGGCAGTGTAACAGCGCCTTGGTTGACAATTTATCCCAGCTCTGCTATACTGGATTCATGTATACTATAGTAAAGGATTTTTGTTAATCATGGACGCCGATACGGAAGCCGGGCCAAGATCCAGCCTCTATATTGTGAAAACGCAGGCATAGCAAGTCATCAAGGATGACCTGTTATGCCTGCTTGTGTTTCTGTTTTTCCGTAAAATCCGCCCAAATCAAGGAGGAATTATTTTGATAGAGGACCCTTTGGGACGATTTTTACTGCTGCTGGCAATCCTGCTGCTGAACGCAATCGCCGCCGCGCTGGAAGGTGCGGTGCTGGCCTTAAACAGCAGCCGGCTGAAAAAAACGGCGGAGGACGGCAGCGATAAAACCGCTGCGCTGTTGAAAATTGCCGAGGAACCCGGGCGCTGCCTGGCCGCGCTGGGCTTTTTTGGCAATCTGCTGCTGGCGCTGGGTACCGCTTTTGCCGCCGCCTGCTTTGCCCCCGATCTGGCGGGCTGGCTAAGCGGCCGCTTTCCTGCTTTGAGCAGCAACGGCGCAGCTACGCTGGCCCTGCTTCTTTGCACCCTGCTCTTTTTATTTCTGCTGCTCATCCTGGCAGAACGGCTTCCCCGCCGTCTGGCTGCGAAAAACCCCGAAGCCCTGCTCAATAGCTGCTCTGCGCTGCTTCTCTGCATCACCGGTCTGATGCGCCCCGGCGTGGCTTTGGTTACCCATACCGCAGACGGCCTGCTCAAGCTGCTGCGGGTGGACGCGTCCCCGCTGGACGATGCGGTATCCGAGGAGGATATCCGCCAATTGGTAGATCTTAGCGGCGAAAACGGCATGATCGAGCCGGAAGAACGAGAGCTGATCGAAAACATCTTTGAATTTAACAATATGGCGGCGGAGGATGTGATGATCCACCGCAAAGATATGGTGATGCTCTATGCCGACGACAGCCATGGCGAAATCATGGCCACCATCAAAGAAAGCGGCCTTTCCCGTTTTCCCGTTTGCGGCGAAGACGTGGACGACATCATCGGCATTCTGCGCACCCGGGAATATCTGATCAATCTGGAAAGCGAAACCCCCAAACCTCTGCGGCAGCTGCTGGCCCCGGCCTATTTTGTGCCGGAATCGGTAGCTACCGACGTGTTGTTTCGGGATATGCAAAAGAAAAAGATCCATTTGGCCATTGTGGTGGACGAGTATGGCGGCACCTCCGGGCTGATTACCTTAGAGGATTTGCTGGAGGAAATTGTGGGCAATATCTATGACGAGTTTGACCCACAGGAGCAAAAGGATATTATTAAGCTGGACGATAACCTTTGGCGGGTATCCGGCAGCGCCGAACTGGAAGAGCTGCAAACCGCTTTGGACTGGGATTATCCCTACCCCGAGGACGAATACGAAACCTTGGGCGGGCTGGTGTTCTCCTGCCTTAGCGAAATCCCCGCCGACGGCAGCAAGCCGGTGATCGAAGCGGCAGGCTTATTGATCCGGGTAGAGGAACTAAAGGATCGCCGTATCGAATGGGCCACCGTTTCCCTGTTGCAGCCGGAAACCGCCATGGCCAGCCAATAACAGACAGAACAGCAGGCTTCACAGAGCAAAGAAACCACTGCAAAATAATAAACCGCCGGGACTAGACCCGTTTGCGGCAGCAGTTTCTGCAATCCAGAAAGAAGGCGCATATGAGCAAATTTCGTTTGGGCAATACCGGCATTGTGCGCGTTGCCCTGATTTTTCTATTTATGCTGGCGCAGATCGCCGTTTTATTGTCGATGCTAGTATGGTTTGGCAGTTATTTTGTTTATTTGTATGGGTTCTGCCTGCTGATCACCGTGGTCGTGACGCTGCACATCATCAACAAGGACATCAACCCCGCCTATCAAATCGCCTGGCTGCTGCCGGTGCTGTTGCTGCCCGTTTTCGGCGGTCTATTTTACCTGCTTTTTGGCAAAACCTGGCTTTCCCCCAGAGAGCGGCGGCGCTTGACGGAGCTGGATCACAAATACCGGCATTGCCTGGAACAACTGGCGGCAGCACCCAATGGGTCTGCCGCTTTAGAGCAGGCCGCTGCCGCCCAAAGTCACTATTTGGCGCAGGTGGCAGGCACGCCTCTTTTCGGGCAAACCAACGGCCAATTTCTGCCCAGCGGCGAACTGATGTATCAAAAAATGTTGGAAGCCTTAGCCCAGGCGGAAAAATTCATCTTCCTGGAATTTTTTATTATCGAAGAAGGCCAAATGTGGTCTTCGATGCTGAAAATTTTAGAGGAAAAAGCCCAAAACGGCGTGGATGTGCGGGTAATCTACGATGATTACGGTTCTCTGCTTTCCCTGCCATCCAATTATAACCGCATCCTGGAGCAAAAGGGGATCAAATGCCGGGTCTATAACCGGTTTAAGGCTAGCCTGTCCTCCCGCTTCAATACCAGAGATCACCGAAAAATCTGCGTGGTAGATGGCGACCGAGGCTTTGTGGGCGGCATCAATCTGGCGGATGAATATATCAATGTCAAAAAAGTGTACGGCCATTGGCATGATTGCGGCCTGCTTCTGGAAGGCAAAGCGGTAGCGTCGCTCTCAGCCATGTTTCTGACCATGTGGAGCTTTGTATATGCAGGCGACGAGGATTACCGGCCCTTTTTGCAGCCGGCGGCAGATTGGTCCGCTGCGGGGGATGGCGGCCTCTACCAGCCCTACAACGACAGCCCGCTGGATTTGGAGCGGGTGGGACAAAGCGTCTATCTCAACTTGCTGAACCGGGCCCGGCAATATGTGTATATCAGCTCCCCGTTTTTGGTCATCGACAACGAAATGATCGGCGCGCTTTGCCATTGCGCCAAAAGTGGTGTGGACGTGCGCATCATCACCCCCCGGGTGGGCGCAAAGCTCATGAGCGCCATTTCTCACTCCTATTATTCCCGGCTGCTTGCCGCAGGAGTGCGCATCTACGAATATATCCCCGGCTATATCCACTCCAAAACCTATGTTTGCGACGACCATTACGCGGTGGTAGGCTCCATCAATATGGATTACCGCAGCCTGTACCTAAGCCACGAAAACGCGGTCTGGATGGTGGACGCGCCCGCCGTAGACCAAATTCATGAGGATTATTTGCAATTGCTGGCACAAAGCAGAGAAATCACCCTGGGCGATTGTCGCCGGGTAAAGGGAATCACCCGGTTGATGCAGGCCATCTTGCGTCTGTTTGCGCCCCTGGCCTAGCGGCAGAAGGGAAAACCGATGAAAAAATTTAAAAAAATTTTAACCAGCCGCCTGGTCTTTGTGGCTTTGTTTTTAGTGATTCAGGTTGGCGCCATCGCCTATGTGCTAACCCTGTTTCGGGATCGGTTCGCCTTGTTTTACGGCTTATCTCTGCTGCTGGCGGTAGGCCTCCTGCTGTATATCGTCAACGACGACCATCTGAACCCTGCCTATAAGATCGCCTGGCTGGTGCCGCTGTTGCTGCTGCCTTTGTTTGGCTCCCTGCTCTATCTGATGTTTGGCCTGCGGGTGTTTCGCAAAAGCAAGCGGCAAAGAATGGAGCAAATCCAGCGCCAATATCAGCGGGCCATGGAAAATCTGCCCAATCCCATTGGCCAATTGCAGGAAACCGACCCGGACGGCGCAAGACAGGCCGCCTATTTGTGCAGTGCCAACACACCCCTGTATCAAAACACCGCCAGCCGCTTTCTGCCCACCGGCGAGATCATGTACCAAGCCATGCTGGAAGATCTGCGCCAAGCGGAAAATTTCATCTTTCTGGAATATTTTATCATCCAGGAAGGAACGATGTGGAACACCATTCTGGAGATTTTGCAGGAAAAAGCGCAGGCTGGTGTGGATGTGCGGGTGATGTATGACGATATGGGCTGCATGTTTACGCTGGACAAGGATTATGCGCAAAAGCTGGAAGCGTTGGGGCTGAAAGCCTGCGTTTTCGGCCGTTTTACCCCCCTGCTTTCCGCTCGCTTCAATAATCGGGATCACCGCAAAATCTGCGTGATCGATGGCAAGGTGGGCTATACCGGCGGCATCAATCTGGCGGATGAATATATCAATGCCTACGAGCGGTTTGGCCACTGGCTAGATTGTGGCATACGGCTGGAAGGGGCGGCTGTTTGGAGCCTGACCGTGATGTTTTTATCCATTTGGGATTATGTATATTCGGTCAAAGAGGATTTCCGCAGCTTTTTGCCCCGGGAGATGACCGTGCCACCCCAAGCCCAAGGCTATGTGCAGCCCTTTACCGATATGCCTTTGGATAACGAGCCGGTAGGCGCCACAGTTTATCTCAATATGATCGGCCGGGCCAAAAAATATGTGTATATCTGTACCCCCTATCTGGTGATCGACCACGAAATGAGCATTGCCTTGCGTCTAGCCGCCAAAAGCGGCGTGGATGTGCGGATCATCACCCCCCATATCCCCGACAAAAAGCTGGTATTCGCCATCACCCGCTCCTATTATCAAGAGCTGGTCACCGCCGGGGTGAAAATCTACGAATATCTGCCCGGCTTTATCCACTCCAAAACCTTCGTTTGCGACGATAGCTATGCAGTGGTGGGCACCATCAATCTGGATTATCGCAGCCTGTATCTGCATTACGAATGCGCGGCCTGGCTCTGCCACTGCGATACCGTGGGACAGATCAAAGAGGATTATCTGCATATTTTAGAGCAATGCGGCCAGGTAACCCCGGAGCGTCTCCGCCGCAATACCTGGTACAGGCGGGTGGGGTACAGTATTCTCCGCGCCTTCGCCCCCCTGGTCTAGCTACGCAGGCTGTCCAATCTTACCCCCGGGCAAAGCAGTGCCGCCATACGCCCCGGCGATGCGCTCTTTTGTGGCGATGCTGGGCGGCGACTATCTTACAGGCGGGTTTGCGTACTTTGTTGCGGATGCGGGTGGCATTTCAGGCTTGCCGAGTGCGGAACGACTTGCCCCATCCCGGCGCTGGTTGGGCTTTTCATTTTTCCTTATTTTATAGGGAGGTTTTATGGGCAAAAAATTTGAACGAGCTTTGCTGCGTTCTTTGATTGGCATTTTTTCCCGGGAACACTTTCGCAATAGCTGCTCTTTTACCCCTCGCCAGGGGATCGAGCTGTTGCGGCGCTATGGGATCGGCGAAAAGCTGGCGGCTTTTGAGGAGCATTTGTCCACGCTGGATTGCCGCCGGGTAGCGGCACTTTGTGAGGAGCTGTTGCAGGCGCTTTGTCCCCCCACCACGGCGGATTGGCTGGCGCTGGCCAACGCATATGCAGTCAATTGGGCCTTTGATCGGGAGCAGGAGCAGACGCTCCTGCCGTATCAGGATGGAATTTTATGCTATCTGGCGATTTTGCAGGCGGTTTTTTCACTGGCGCGCAAATGCGGCCAATTGCCGCCGGAGCAAGAGCTGCTCTCCCTCCGGGAGGAAGAATTGACCGATTCCCCCTATGGGGAAGAATATCGCCGAGCACAAAGCCGCTTTACCCAAACCTTTGCCTACGAGCTGATGCGGCTTTCTCAAGAGCTGACCCCCTACCGCACCCTGGAGCACATTGCCGGCGTACACCGGCTGGCGCTTTCCATCGGGCGACAGCTGCGGCAGGCGGGCGGGCCGGTAGATATCGTCTTGCTTTCCGGCGCGGCAGCCTTGCACGATATGGGAAAATTTGGCTGCAAACCCGGAGAACGCGTCCCCTATTTGCATTATTATTATACAAAACAATGGTGCAAGCTGGCAGATGCGCCTGCCATCGGCCATATTGCCGCCAATCATTCGGTATGGGATCTGGAGCTGGAAAATTTATCTGCGGAATCCTTGCTGCTGATCTACGGCGATTTTCGCGTCAAGCAACTTTACGACGCCCAAGGGAGGGAATATACGCAGGTGTATTCCCTGCAAGAGGCTTTTCAAATCATTTTGGACAAGCTGGATCAGGTGGACGAAGCCAAGCTGTGCCGCTATCGGTTCGTCTATGAAAAGCTGGCGGATTTTGAAGCGTATCTTCGCACCCTGGGCATTGATCTTGGCAATGGTCCAACGGCGCCTACTCCCCAGCAGGATTGCTGTCTGCTTCGCCCGGAACAGGTTTTGCAGGCCTACCGGATGCTGGGGGTAGCCCACAATCTTAATTTGATGCACAAATTTGGCTCGGAAAAACAGTTTATGGCCATGCTGGAAGCCGCCCGCAGCGAAAAAAACTGGCAAAACCTCCGGGCATACCTGGGAGTGATCGAGGAATACTCCGCCTATTTGGAACCGGGACAAAAAACCAGCGTACTCAGCTTTCTCTATGAGCTGCTGATGCACCGGGAGGGGGATATCCGCCGACAGGCGGCCGGGCTGATCGGCCATATCATCGCCTGCTTTGATCATGGCTATCTCAAAGAAGAACCGATGGAAGCACCGCCTGCGGAGGAAATCACCGCCGCCCAATTATGGCAAAAGTATTTTGCGGCAATTTTGATCCCCGATCACAAGCTACCGGAGCAATTGCAAAGCTGGCTGGGATACAGCTTGAAAATTGTCGCCTCCGCCGCCTTAGCCCATTGCCCCGCCCAAGAACGGCAAAACTATTTACAGGAAATCTGGCATTATTTGCAAAAGCCGGAGCTGCTCTCCGCCAAAACCACGTTTACCCTGTTGGATATGGTACCATATTTGCCGTTGGAGTATTGCGACCAACCGCAGCTTGCCCAGCTGACCGCTTTTACGCTGACTACCGAAAAACAGCCAGCCTTCGTCCTAAAGCTGGCCGCCCTCCGGGTTTTGGAAAAGATCGCCCTGCTGCCCCAAGGCAAGCAATTTACGACAAACCTGCTGCCCTGCGCCCAGTCCCAGCCAGAAGACAGCCCTGCGCTGGCCTTTTTGCGCCATTGTCTGGGGCAAGCCTGCCAACCGGAGCTTGCGCAAGCGCTGCCGGATTGGGTAACACAGCCTGGAGTGATCTCGGCAATTTTTCTTGATAATCTGAAGATGGCCACCCATTGGCTGAACAAGGCGGTCAATATCCGGCTGCTGGAAGCCACGGCCACCCAAGGGCATACCCAGCAATTGCTGCATATCGCCACCCATCTGGCCAATCTGATTCAGGTGAGCGAGCGGGTGGTGGTGCGCCATGATGCCGGAGCCGCGCTGGTGCGTCTGGCGCCGCTGCTGGCCGCCGACCAGCGCAACGAAATTGCCCTGGAGCTGGCCAAAGGGCTGGAAATCGGCGAATACGAGTTTTCCAAGTACATCCCCGGCTATCTGGGCCAGTTTGCCCTGTGGCTGCGCCCGCAGGAGCTGGACGAGCTACTGCATCGGCTGGAAACGCTGCTGAGCAACGACAGCAACAATGTGGTGGCGGTAGCGCTGGATACCGCCGGCGTGCTGCTGGAATGTTATGGCCAATATCGGGGACGCTTTGTCCAAACACAGCAGGAAAACGACCTGCGGGAAAAGCGGATTTTGGGCATTTTGCTAAAAGGTCTGGCCAGCTACCGGCCGTCGATGCGGCAGGAAGCGCTGCTGGTGATCGGCAAATCCCTGTTTGCCCAAAATCGGCTGGCACTGGAAGACAAACGGCGTTTGTTTGCGGCGGTCTATCGCAAGCTGTTGTTTTTGATCGAGGAAAATCAGGAAGGCGGTCTGGCGTTTTACTACCGTGCCGCCACCCTCAACCACATTTACCGCTTTATCACCACCGAAACCCTGCTGCGGGGGGGCTTTTGCTTTGCTGACCGCAATCGGCTGGCCTTTTTCCCCGGGACCTTCGACCCCTTCACCCTTTCTCACAAGGGGATCATCCGGGAGCTGGATAAGCTGGGCTTTGATGTGCTGCTGGCCATAGACGAATTTTCCTGGAGCAAAAACGCCCAGCCCCGGGGGATTCGCCGCCGTATCGCCATCATGTCCCTGGCCGACCAATTGCAGGTGCAGCTTCTCCCCGATTCCCTGCCGGTCAACCTGGCCAATCCGGCAGATCTACGCCGCTTGCACAGCCTGTTTCCCGAGCGGGAGCTGTATATGGTAGTGGGCTCGGATGTGGTGGAAAACGCCTCCTCCTACCGACAGCTCCCCAGTGAAGGCTCCATCCATCACGCCAACCACATCATTTTCAGCCGAGGGGAAAAGGCGGAGGATACCGGCGAGCTGCGGGACAACGCCCTATCACTGATCGACGGCAAAATCATTCGTTTATCCCTGCCGGTGCATCTGGAGGACATCAGCTCCAGCCGCATCCGGGAAAATATTGATCGCAACCGGGATATTTCCCATCTGCTGGACCCAATGGTGCAGGAATATATCTATTACAACAGTCTGTATTTGCGGGAGCCGCAATATAAACCGATTTTACGAGCCAAAAGCATCCGCTTTTCCACTGTGGAAAACGCAGAGCCCAGTCAACTGGACGCCCTTTGCCGCCGCTTTTGGCCGGAGGAAGCCCAGCATCCGCCCTTTTCCCCGGGGCATCGGCTGCTCTTGCTGCATAGCGGCGACCCAAGCCAGCCGGAAGGCTTTATCGCGTTCAAGCAGTTGCAGCCCAGCCAGTTTCTGCCGGAGCTACAGGATCTGGAGTTGGTGGAGCAGGTGCGGAAAAAAACCGCAGGCAAGCTGCTGCTCATCCGTGCGCTGGGCAGAAGCAACAGCGGCGAGATCGACCACCCGGGACAATTGCTGCTTACGGAAGCGCTGGCCTGGGGCTTGGAGCAGGATTGCACCTACTGTCTGTATCGGGAGACCGCCCCAACCAAGCAGGACGCAGCGGAGCTGGTAGCCCGGCAAGGCTTTGTGCGGCTGCAAAAAGAAAAAGCCGCCTGGCTGGTGGATTTGCGGGCGCCTTTGGTGCTGATCCAAAATCTGGAAACCACCCTCAAAGAACCTTTGGCCAGCAATCCCCGGGTTTTAGAAGCGATTCGCTTAGCGCATCACCGCTTGCAACTGGCCCTTACCCAGCTTTATCCGGGAAATTTGGTCTTTTCCCTGAGCAGCGGCGTGATCCACCACCGGCTAATCGGCAAAATCTGCCAATGGAACGGCGTGCCGGAAGAACCATCGGTTCCCCGCCAGCTGGGCCCCTATCTTTGTGCCCCCTTTGGCAAAATCCTCCGGGGCAAGGCCGCGCCCAATACCGTGACCAAGACCATCCACACCGACAAGGTGTTTGATCCCGACGCCAAAATCTGGCAGATCGAGGCCTACCCCTATTATGCCTCCCTACCCCACCAGATCCGCACCATCAAATCCTTTGGCCGTCCTGTGCTGCTGGTAGACGATTTGCTGCACAGCGCCGACCGGCTGCGAGCGCTTAGCCCCCTGTTCACCCAGGAAGGGGTAGAGATCCGACAGGTGCTGGTGGGGCTGGCCTCGGGACGGGGGCGGGATCAAGCCACCCTGCTGCAAAGAGAAGTGGACAGCGTCTACACCGTGCCCAATCTGCGCCACTGGTATGTGGAATCCAGCCTGTATCCCTTCATCGGCGGCGATACGGTGCGGCGCGAAAGCCGCCCTGTAGCCGGGCTGCTGCCCTCCATCAACCTGATCCTGCCCTATGCCGCCCCCCAGCATACGGAAAGCTGCCCCCGGCAGGCGGTATTTCACTTTTCTCAAGTTTGCGTAGAAAACGCCCTCCGCATTTTGCTGGCACTGGAGCAGGAATACCGGCTGCTCTATCAGCGCAATCTGACCCTGAGCCGGCTTTCGGAGGCAGTGATTCTGCCCCTTTGCCCAGACAAGGGGCAATGTATGGCCTATGATCCCAATCTCACCGCCTCCGTCTATCTGGAAAATGATCTGGAGCTGCTGCTGCGCACAGAAAAGCTGTATCTGGGCTAACCCGGCAATCTCCTGCCCCAGGCAAGAGCAAACGGGGACGGCAATCCCTGGAAACCCAAGCCTGCGCTACCGCCACCGGGTAAAGGAGCAACCGCCAAGCCTGCACCGCGCCATCAGACTCTCCACCAAAAAGTGCATAAAACAACAAAGGCCGGGCAGTTGGCGCAAAATCTACCAACTGCCCGGCCTTATTGTCTAACCATTATTGCTGCGGCGGCTCTTCCTCCCCGTAGGTTTCCACGCACCAGCCCTGATGACCACAGGCGGTGCAGGTCAGCTTGCGGGTTTTGGCCGTATGCTTAGCAAAGAAAAACTGCTTCATCGCAGGTTTAAATTTGGCATTGCACTCCGGGCAAAGATAAGCCGCCCGGCGATAATACAGCCGCACCAGCAAGGCGCAAACCAGGATCACAAAGGGCATCAGGATGGCAAAAGGGTACCAATTTCCCCGGAAAATCCAGATCAGGATAGCAGCAAGCTGGGCCAAATCCAGCAAAATCCCTACCACCAACAACGTAAGATGTGTTTTTTTCAATTGTGCTTTTCCGTTCATTATGCGTTCTATATCACAGATGGAATTTACCGATACGATTTCGCCGCTGCGAATGCTTTTGCACACGGTTTCGATCGCTTCCCGCCGGCTTTGCTGTTCCAAAAGCTGCCGATCCAGTTGCTTTGCCTGCTCCTCCAAAAACAGCAGCAGCACCTTGTGGGGCGCCGGACTTTCCAAAATGCCCTTGATGGCGTCCAAAGACAGCCCCAACGATTTCAGCACACAGATCAAACGCAGCTTGGAAAGATCCGCCTCGGTGTACAGCCGCCGCCCGCCCTCGCTAAGCGCCGCCGGATGCAGCAACCCTTTAGTATCATAAAACTGCACCGTCCGCACGCTCACCTGACAAAGCTTTGCCAGCTCTCCGGTAGTATATTGTGACATAGATCTCGCCTCCTTGCCTATACCATAACCCATTACCCAACGTCACAAGCAATAGGTTACGCAAGGGGATTTTTTAAAAAAGATGGGAGAGGATATCCTTTCCGGCATGCTCTTGCTTATTCCCACTCGAGGCCAGAAAGTCTGGCATGGGTGTTTTGTGTTGGTTTTTGGCGGCACTTCGTGGCCAGTGTGGCTGTTTTCGCCGTTTTCAATTTGACTTGTCGGAAATGTGTACTCAAATTGCACCCAGTATATCAGATGCTTGTAAAAGAAAAATATTTGCATGAGGTAGTGAAGTATTATGTCTCATTGCTCTTTCCTTGATCTTCTGCCTGTGGTAAAAGCTCTAACTTCCAGCATTCATGCTGTTCCGAATATACTTTAAGGGCAACTGAATACTCAGTTCCGATCGGAGCAATACTCCAAAGATTTTTGATGTATCCATACCCCATCTTCGTAAACTCTTTAATGTGTATACTTCCCGGATATACCGCTCCATAATGTTTAAATTCAACCAGCACAAAATTTGGAATCACCTTATACACTGTTGCAGTTGCTATGTCTCCAACTTGCGGCTCTTCACCACGGTTAAGGCCAAAATCTTGTTGACTACCTAATGATAACGCACCATGTAAGGCATAGTGAACAGTAAGTCTCCATTCATCTGAGAGAATCACACGATCGTCACCTTTGTGCTGCCAACGATACGATTTGGATACTGGCAAAAAATTTCCCAAGAAGCCAAGTCTATACAGGTCTGCAATAACCTGTGTAAACTTCTCATCCAACACAGAGTTCGCAAAATATTGTGTCACACGATCTCTAAGCTGTTTTGTGGAAAACACAGTCTTATATCCCATAAAACAGCTAATTATAGTATCAATTTACTCTGGATTATAAAGTGCTCGCAGTTCTTCTTTTATCTCCGATAAACTATCTTCTGCGTAATTTCTATTTAAGCTATTAAAGACCGCTTGTTTAAAAGCGGTACTTCTATTTTGAATACAATTTATTGAAACTGTTAACAGCCTAACCATATCACGGGGTTTACACCAACTATTATTTAATATGTAGCTTGCTGGTTCAATTCCATGAATTTTTTCAGGAAACCATTTTTCATATAGTTTTTTAGAATCCACTCCTTCCATATT
>CAYOVS010000021.1:1740-12762 GCA_964407445.1 uncultured Peptococcaceae bacterium | reverse complement strand
GTGATCATAAAAAACAATAAAAAATATCATAAAAATAGTATTGCATTTTTATGCATCAAGATATATAATGCCAATATGCTATCAAGGGAGGTCTTTAAGATGATTAATCTCTCCATCATCGGTGCTGCCAGCTACGCAGGGGGCGAATTGATTCGTTTGCTGTGCAATCATGGCGGTGTGAATATTTGCCATTTGACCGGGAATACTTATGCCGGAAAATGTATTAGTCAGGTTTTTCCGTATTTGCAGGGTTTTATTGACACAACCGTGGAAGCTTTAACTGATGAAAACCGGGCTGCCGTTATAGATGACAGCGATATTCTCTTTTTAATTATGCCCCACGGAGAAGCTTCGGCAATGGCCAAAGAAGCGTTGACCAGAGGTAAAAAGGTTATTGATATCGGTGCGGATTTTCGTTTTGATGACGTGCAGGTTTACGAAAGGTGGTATAAAGTAAAGCATCAGGCGCCGGAACTGCTGGAACAAGCGGTTTACGGTTTGCCTGAGCTATACCGAAGCCAGATTGCCCAAGCTTCTTTGGTTGGCAATCCCGGTTGTTATCCCACCGCCACCATTTTAGGCGCTTATCCATTGCTCAAGGCCGGTCTGGTTCAGCAAAACAGCTTGATTGTGGATGCCAAGAGCGGCGTTTCCGGCGCAGGGCGTACCCCGTCTTCAACGAATATTTATGCGGCGGCAGCCCAAAGCATCAAAGCCTATGGCGTTGCCGGACATCGGCATACCCCTGAAATTGAACGAATTTTTAGTGCGATTTCCGGTAAAACGCAGTTGATCAGCTTTACCCCGCATCTGACGCCAATGGTTCGCGGGATCCATAGCACGATATATGGAAATCTGACCCGGGATATTACCGGGGAAGAATTGACCCAATTATATAAGGATACTTATGCAGGAGAATTCTTTGTGCATGTCCACGATCATGGGTGCTGGCCGGAAAGCAAATGGGCTTCCGGAAGCAATGCCTGCCACATTGCTGTGACCGCAGACGGACGTACCGGCCGCTTTATTATTTGCTCGGTGATTGATAATTTGTGCAAAGGCGCGGCTGGCCAGGCGATACAAAATATGAATATACTGTTTGGTTTACCGGAACAACAGGGATTGTGTCTGGCGCCCATGTATCCGTAAAGAAAGGATGATCAAATAATGTTTCAATATATAGAGGGCGGCGTTACCGCAGCCCAAGGCTTTCAGGCTGCGGCAATTCATGCTGGAATTAAAAGTGTAAAGCCAGACAAACTGGATCTGGCCATTGTGCTTTCCGCCCAGCCTGCCGCAGCGGCAGGGGTGTTCACCCAGAATAAATATGCGGCCGCTCCGGTAAAATGGTGCCGGCAGGTGCAGCAACAAGGGGTTGCGCAAGGGTTTATTGTCAATTCCGGGATTGCCAATGCGGTAACCGGCACGTTGGGAATGGAACAGGCGCAGGCCATGGCGGCTATTGCTGCCGGTTTGGCCGGCTGTCGGGCGGAGGAAATTTTTGTTTGCTCCACCGGTGTGATCGGGCCGCAGATTCCCATGGATAAAGTGGTGGCCGGTGCCAAACTAATTGCAGATAAGCTGGACGCTACAGGGGGACATCAGGCTGCGCTGGCGATTATGACCACCGATACTGTTGCCAAGGAGGTGGCCATGACCTTTACTTTAGGCGGCAAGCAGGTTATCCTTGGCGGCATGGCCAAGGGGTCGGGGATGATCATGCCCAATATGGCTACCATGCTGGCCTTTGTTACTACGGATGCGGCGATATCCGCACCGCTGCTGCAAAAAGCAATGGCCCATGCTACCGATAAAAGCTTTAACATGATTTGTGTGGATGGAGACACCAGCACCAATGACAGCTATGTAGCTCTGGCCAACGGTATGGCCGGTAATCCGCTTATCGAGGAAGAAAATGAGGATTATGCGATTTTTGCTGCTGCTTTGGCGGAGCTATCGCTGATTCTGGCTAAAAAAATGGCCGCGGACGGCGAAGGCGCCAATCATTTGCTGGAGGTGCAGGTGCTGGGCGCGCGGACTTACTGGGATGCGGCTGTGATCGCCAAAGCGGTTACTGCCTCCAGCTTGGTGAAAACAGCTTTCTTTGGCAAAGATGCTAACTGGGGCAGAATTGCCTGCGCCGCTGGATATTCCGGCGCAGATTTTGACCCGGATAAAGTGGATATTACCCTAAGCAGCACAGCAGGTGCGGAGCAAGTGATGAAAGATGGCGCCGGATTGCTATTCAGCGAGGAAAAAGCCGCAGTTATTCTGGCGGAACCGGAAATTGTTGTCAAGATCGAGCTCCATGACGGCGAAGCGGAGGCCACTGCCTGGGGCTGCGATTTGAGCTATGATTATGTGCGCATCAATGGCGACTACCGCAGTTAGTCGCGTTGTAGCACCATCTATCGACACTTCTTTTCGCTCTGGTGCGGCCTTACCGGGGGCGGCTATGATGCAGGATTGCCCCATTGCTTGGAGGCTGGCGCAGAATCAATATTTATACATACTACTGAAATAATGATCTATCTTGGAGGGTTACATGAGTACAGCTTGGGAAAAGGCTACAGTTTTGGTGGAGGCATTGCCTTACATTCAAAAGTTTCACGGCAAAATTATTGTAGTAAAATACGGCGGCAACGCGATGATCAACGAAGAACTGAAAACAGCGGTGATCAATGACTTGCTGCTGATGCAATTGGTGGGGATGAAGCCGGTGATCGTTCATGGCGGCGGGCCGGAGATCAACTCCATGCTGACCAAGTTGCAGATCCAAAGCCATTTTGTGGATGGGCTGCGCTATACCGATCAGCAGGTGATGTCGGTGGTGGAAATGGTGCTTACCGGCAAGGTGAACAAGGAGATTGTTTGCAATATCGGCGTCAAAGGCGGGCAGGCCGTTGGCCTATGCGGAAAAGATGGCAATTTGCTGGTTTGCGATCGGCGCTATGGTAAGGAAGGCGCGGATATCGGCTTTGTGGGCGATATTGTGGAGGTGAATACCGCTTTGCTTACCTCTTTGCTGGACGAAGGCTATATCCCGGTGATTTCACCCATTGGCGTAGGCCGGAACGGACAAAGCTATAATATCAACGCCGACAGCGCCGCTGGCAAGGTTGCCGCCGCGCTCCATGCGGAAAAGCTGGTTTTGCTGACGGATGTGGCAGGCTTGTCCAACAGTGTAGATAAAAAAGGAGAGGTTATTTCTTATCTAAATGTAGCGGATGTACCGGGGCTGCTGGAAAAAGGGATTATCTCCGGGGGGATGATCCCCAAAATCGAATGCTGCGTGGACGCTTTAGCCGCCGGGGTGCACAGCACCCATATTTTGGACGGACGGGATGAGCACAGCATTTTGCTGGAAGTGTTCACCAAAGAAGGAATCGGCACCATGGTAGGTACCGAGCGGGATAGCGTGGGGATCGCATAGGAGGAAAGTAAATGTCGAATCAAACAATTGTGGCACAAGGGCAGCAATATGTGATGAACACCTATGGTAGATTGCCCATTGCTTTGGTTAAAGGAAAAGGCGCCTATGTTTATGATGCGGATGGCAAAGAATATCTGGATTTTGTGGCGGGCGTAGCCGTCAATTCTCTGGGGCATTGCTATCCGCCGGTGGTAGAGGCGGTGCAGCAGCAGGTGGCGCAGATGATCCACTGCTCCAATTTGTACTGGATCGAGCCTCAGGTGCGTTTGGCCAAGCTACTGGTAGAAAACTCCTGCTTTGATAAGGCCTTTTTCTGCAACAGCGGCGCGGAGGCCAACGAAGCCGCGATCAAGCTGGCTCGCAAATATGCCAAGCTCCACGGCCATCCCCAGCGCTATGAGCTGCTTTCTATGGCCAACTCCTTTCACGGACGCACGCTGGCGACCTTGACCGCCACCGGGCAGGAGAAATGTCACAAGGGCTTTGAGCCGCTGCCCCAGGGCTTTGCCTATGCGCCCTTTAACGATCTGGCGGCAGTGACTGCTGCCGTCAACCAGCATACCGCCGCTATTTTGGTGGAGCCGGTGCAGGGGGAAGGCGGCGTGCTGCCGGCGGAACGCCAGTTTTTGCAGGGCTTGCGGGATTTGTGCGATCAAAAGGATATTTTACTGATCTTTGACGAGGTGCAGGTGGGCTGCGGCCGCACTGGCAGTCTTTTTGCCTATCAGCAATTTGGGGTGGAGCCGGATGTGATGACTTTGGCCAAGGCCTTGGCCGGAGGGCTTGCCATCGGCGCTTTGCTGGCCAAGGAAAAGGCGGCGGTTTTTGTTCCCGGAGAACATGCCAGCACCTTTGGGGGCAATGCTTTGGCAACGGCAGCGGGCTGCGCGGCGATGACTGCCATGGTGGAGCAGGATATTCCCGGCCATGCGGCGGAGATTGGCGGGTATTTTCGGCAAAAGCTGGAGGAGCTGACCCAACAGTATGCTGCCTTGCAGCAGGTGCGCGGTATGGGTCTGTTGCTGGGGTTGTGCTGCGATCGCCCGGCGGCTCCCGTGGTGGCCAAGTGCCTGGAAAAGGGCCTGCTGATCAATTGTACCGCCCAAACCGTGCTGCGTTTTGTGCCGCCGCTGATTATCGGCCAGACGGAAGTGGATCGGTGCTTGACCATTCTCAAGGAAGCCTTGACGGAATGTAACTTTTAGCGATGCAAAAGGGAAAGGCGGGCAAGAAATGCCCCACCTTTCCCTTTTTTTAACTGCAATTAAGGTTGATTTGGTATACTGCCAATAATGGAGGTGAGCGCAATGCGTATTTTGCTGGCAGAGGATGAGCGGGAGCTTTCCGGCGCCTTGGTGGCAATTCTTTCCCACCATCATTATACAGTCGATCCGGTGTATGATGGGCAGGACGCGCTGGATTATTTGCAAAACGGAGATTATGACGGGGCAATATTGGATATTATGATGCCCAAGCTGGATGGTTTACAAGTATTACGCAAAATTCGCCAGCAGGGGCTAAACTTACCGGTATTGCTGCTTACCGCAAAAGCGGAAATTGACGATCGGGTTATTGGATTGGATAGCGGCGCGGATGATTATTTGACTAAGCCCTTTGCCGCCAAAGAATTGCTGGCGCGACTGCGGGCCATCAGCCGACGTAAACCGGCCCTTAGCGATACGGTGCTGCGCTGCGGCAATCTTGCCTTGGATCGGGCTTCCTTTGTGCTTTCCAGCGAGCATGGCAGCTTCCGTTTGGCTAACAAGGAGTTTCAAATGCTGGAAATGCTGCTGGAAAATCAGGGACAGCTGATTTCTGCCGAGCGCTTTATGGAAAAGATCTGGGGCTATGACAGCGAAACGGAAATCAACGTGGTTTGGGTGTATATCTCCTATTTGCGCAAAAAGTTGGACGCACTGCAATCCACTGCTCGCATCAAGGTGGTGCGCAATTTGGGATATGTGTTGGAGGAAGCAAAATGATTGCCAAGCTGCGCAAAAAATTTGTACTATTGACCATGTGCTCCCTAACGGCGGTGCTGCTGCTGATCATGGGGGTGATCAATTTTTCCAGTTTTTGGGATTTGCAGCAGCAGGCTGATAGCCTTCTAACCATTTTGGCGGAAAATGACGGTAATTTTCCCCGCCCGGATAAAATCAATTTGAAATCTTTGCCCAGAAATAGGATGATGACAGCGGAAACGCCTTATGAAACCCGGTATTTTACGGTTTTGCTGGATGAGAACGGCGCTGTTTTGGAGGTGAATACCGGCAGCATTGCCGCAATTTCCACGGAGGACGCGATCCAATATGCAATGGAAATCAGTGCCCGGGGCCGCAGCGGCGGCTTTTACGAAAATTTTAAATATCGGAAGACCGATACGGCACAGGGAAGCTTGCTGATTTTTCTCGATCGTGGCCGGGAGCTAGCTTCTTTTCGGATGTTTTTAAGCAATAGCCTGCTGGTATCCGCCGTTTGTATCTTAGCGGTTTTTTTGCTGGTAGTCTATTTTTCCAAAAAAGTAGTCCGCCCTGTGGCGGAAAGCTACGAAAAACAGAAACGTTTTATTACCGATGCGGGGCATGAGCTGAAAACGCCCCTGGCCATTATCGAAACAAACGCCGAGGTTCTGGAGCTGGAGCATGGGCAAAGCAAGTGGACGGACAGCATCCGTCATCAGGTGCGGCGGCTGAGCCGGCTTACGGAAAGCTTGGTTTCTCTGGCCCGCATGGATGAAAGCGCGGCCTCTTTGGTGATGGTGGCGTTTTCCTTATCCGACGCGGTAGAGGAAAGCGCCGCGCCTTTTGTGGATTTGGCTGCTGCCCGGGGAAAGCGGCTAACGCTGCAAATCCAGCCCCAAATCTCCTATCTGGGCAACGAGAATGTTTTGCGCCAGTTGACCGGCATTTTGTTGGATAACGCGGTCAAATATGCTGCGCCAGTCAGCGAAATTGTGCTCTCGCTAAAAAAACAAGGCAAAGGGGTGGTGCTCCGCTGCGATAATCCAGTGGAGCATATTCAAAAGGGCGATTTAAGCATTCTATTTGAACGATTCTACCGGGCGGATACCTCCCGCAGCAGCGAAAACGGCGGCTACGGCGTGGGATTATCCTTAGCCCAAGCCATAGTCGCCGCACATAAGGGCAAGCTGACCGCGTTCAGTGCGGACGGTGTTTCTTTGGAGGTTACTGCCCTGTTGTAAAGAAGTTGATGAATTTTTGCCACACTTGGGTAAAACCGTTAAAATATTTGCCCAAAGCGGCGATGCGCTGCCAGAGGGTCTGGTCTGCTTCCGTTGTGTCCTCTGTCTCCGGGGCGTCCTCCGGCGCGTCGATTGCGGTGGAAAGCATCACAAATTGCACATTGTCAATATTGCTGTTTTGCGGTGAGACGAAGGAAACGGGGGTAAACTCTCTGCCGCCGTATTCCGCCAGCAAATCTTCGATCTGTTGTTCCACCTGCTGATCCATGTTACCGGTTTGCTGCCGCAGCTCGCCGGTACCATCTTTAAGCTGGCTGGCGCCGTCCGTCAGCTCGCCGGTGCCATCCTTCAGTTCACCGGTGCCGTCAAAAAGTTGGCGCACCCCGTCCTTGAGCTTGACGATGCCGTCAAAAAACGTATTGGTGCCCTGATGGTAGTCCGCCGCGCCATCCCGCAGCTCCACTGTGCCATCGGTCAGCTCTTGACTGCCGTCCGCCAATTGTTCGCCCCCCTGGGATAGCTTTTTCAGCCCGGCGCTGTATTCGTCCGTGCCGTCTGCATAGGTTTCCAGCCCGTCGGTGAGCTTTTCCAAACCCAGCAAGACCTGATATGCGCCGCTATCCAAGGCGGAGAGGGATGGCAGCAGCCCCGGATTGGCGGCGGTGCCATCGCCATTCAGCCCGGTCACAAGCTGCGTCAGCCCGCTGTGGAGGCCACCCTGTCCATCCTCCCCATCCCGGTACTGGGCAGCTACCTGATCTAGCGCCTGGGCAGTGGCGGTATAAGCGGCGGCCTTGGCGACCGCCTCCGCTGCTTTTGCGGCATATTGCGCGGCTTGCTCGGCGTATTGCTGCGCTGCACTGCCATCTATGGATAGATTTTGCAATTGCCCCAGTGCGGTGGCGATTGCGCCCTGCAAGTCCTCTGCCGAAGCAGAAGAGTTGCTGTATGCGGTGGCCAATCCCTGGATCACCGGGGTCAGCGCCCCTTGGATAGCAGCTTCCTGTGCGTCGGCGGCATTGTTTTGGGCGTCTGCGGCCTGCTGCTGGTATGTTGCTGCTTGTGCATTGTAGTCTGTAGCAGCCAGAGAGGCGGCTTGCGCCTGCTGTTGCAGTACCTGCAAAAACTGGCTAGAGCCTGCGGCCAGCGCTGCCGCGCCTTGCGCCAGACCTGCACTTTGCGTGGCCAGATAAAGCTGATTGACCCCTTGGTAGTATTGGCGAAAGCCGCCGTTTGCTGCGCCGTCGCCATTGGTGAGCAGCGCTGCGCCATCAGCCAGCTCCGCCGCGCCGTTCTTCAGCTTTTTGGCCCCGGTGTAGGCTTGGGAAACCCCATCGGCGTATTCGATCAGACCGTCGTTTAAATCCGCTGCGCCAGAGGACATTTGGTCAATTGCGTCCAGCAGATCAAACGCCCCGTCGTTTAATTCCCTGGCACCGTCCTCCAACTGGCCGCTTTGGTCGTTCAGCTGGGCCACGCCATCATACAGCTCCACTACGCCGTCGTTCAGCTCCAGGACGCCGTCGTTTAGCTTGAGCACGCCGTCATCCAGCTCGACGACGCCGTCCTGCAAACGGTGCAAATCTCCCAGCATATCCCCGGTATCCAAATCATCTAGCGACAAGGCCAGCGAGATTCCGGCAAACTGGATGCCCTCCATGGAAAAATTGCGGATATCCGCTTCCGCCACCAGCTTGCTTTGCCGATTGGCAAAAACGATGTAGGAAATGGTTTTGTTGGAGCCGGCGTTGGCGATGGTGCCGCCCTCCGCGATAATATTGCCGGCTTGGTCTCCCGGCCAAGTGATGGTGATTTGCAGGGCGTAGTTTTCAAAAAACAGCGGATTGGCCGCCGGATTTTGGTCGATGGTGATTTCCAGCTGCAAATGCCCTGTCGCTCCGCCAAGGGCTTCCGGGGATATCTGCTGTCCGTCCAGATCATAAGCAATCTCAATCAGCCAGGGCAACTGGGCTTGGGGCAGATCCCCCTGATAATAAAAGCTTCCCGCCTGGGCGCTGCCTTGGATGTGTCCGTCTTGCTGCTCCAGTGGCTGCTCATTGGTTAGGTTGACCAGATGGCTGTAATCGCCGTAATCGGTAATCTGCCCATCCTGAGCCAGATGAAAAAGATTGACCACATATACCTGCTCCGCCTGGCCATCGGCGGCAAGCTTGCCGTATACGATTTCTTCCTTGGGGGTATTGGTTTGTGCCGCTTGGACGGGGTGGCCTGTTAGAAGCAGGCAAACCAGCGGCAGGCAAAGCAGAATCGTGGGCAGCAGATGTTTTAAATGTTGTTTATGCATGGTGGCGCCTCCCGGTTGGTTTTGCGGAGTGAAATTGGGCTTTTAGGGTTAAGAGCTGAATCGGCTTGTCGAAGATGAGGAGCAGTGCAGGCAGGATCAATAGCACCATCACTGCCGAAAGCAGCGCGCCCCGGCCGATCAGCATGCCGATGCTGCTGATGGAGGGTAGTGAGGATAGATAGGCTTCGGCCAAACCGGCGGTGGTCAAGATCAGCCCCGAGGTCAGCACCGATACGCCGGAGCGGGCAATGGCTTCCGCTGCCGCCTCCTTTTTAGGCATGGTGGTTCGGGCTTCCAGATAGCGGCTGGCCATTAAAATAGCGTAGTCGATCGTCGCCCCCAATTGCAGCGAGCCAACGATCAGGTAGCCGATAAAGACCAGAGGCTGGCCTAAAAAATAAGGCACGGCCATATTGATGAAAATGGCGCTCTGGATCGCCGCCACCAAAATTACCGGCAAAAGCAGGCTGCGAAAGGCGATCAAAATAATGGCGGCCACCGCCAGCATGGAAACGGTGTTGGTTTCCCGGATATCCACCTGCACGCTGTCGCGGATATCGGAAATGCTGGCAGCCTTGCCAACCAGATAATAGTCGCTGCCATAGTAGTGGGCGGCAGTATCCCGGAGCTGCTGCACTGCTGCAAACATCGCCGGATCTTCTTCCACGGTGGTTGCGTTGAGGATGATGCGGCTGTATTGTTCTCCCACAAAATTATCCAGCAATGCCTGGGGCAGCAATGCCCGGGGAATGGCTGGGTCGGCCAGTTTGACCACGGATTGCACGGATTTGACAAAAGACAGATTTTCCAGATCCTCGGTAAGCTTTTGCTCGTTGCTGATATCCCCGTTGGGGATCAGCAGCGCCATTTGTGCCGATACGCCAAAAACCTGCTCGATGGCGTCCTTTTCCTGGCTGACCTGTCCGCCGGAGCTGGTGCCGGAGGAATCTCCGTAGAGAAAATCCACCTCTAGTTGGCCAAAATAGGCAGGAACGATAAACAGCAGGGCGATGGCCAGCAGCGGCCAGCGCAGCCGTACCACAGTACGGCAAAAGCCGCTGTTAAAGTGGATAAAGCTGCGATGATGGGTGCGGTCGATTTGCTTGGCAAAAAGCTGTAGCAAAATCGGCAGCAGCAGGATGACGCAAAGAAAGCTGAAAAATACCCCTTTGGCCAACACCAGGCCGATATCGGCGCCGATGCCATATTCCATAAAAATCAGGGCGGAAAAGCCGCAAATGGTGGTCAGAGCCGAGGAAGCTACCGCCGAAAAGGAAGCTTTGCTGGCTTTGAGGACAGCTTGCCGCACCTCCAACCCATTGGCACGTTCTTCGTCATAGCGGTGGGAGAGAAAAATAGAATAATCCATGGAAACCGCCAATTGAATGACGGCGGACATGGAAAAGGTGATAAAAGAAACGGAATCAAAAATAATATTGGTACCCATGTTGATCAGGATGGCGACGCCAATCACGGACAAGTAGAGCAAGGGCTCCAGCCAGGAGTTGGAGATCACCAGCAGAATCAGGATGCAAATGGGCACCACCCAAATCATGATATGACCCATTTCCCCGGCTACGGTTTCTCGCACTACCCGGCTTTCCTCTGCGCTGCCGCTAATATGTACGGTTTCTTCCGCCAGCGTTTGCCGGATATCTGTTAAGGCTTTGCCGGTTTGCAGGTTGTAGTCGTCCTCATCAAAGGTAACGGTATATAAGGCGCAGCTTTGCCGGTAATAATTTTCCACCAGGCTTTGGGGCTGATATTCCAGGGGAATGGTCAGATCGCTCAGATCGTCCAGCCATAATACCGAGGAAATGCCAGGAATCGCCAGCAATTGCTGTTTGATGGCTGCCGCCTGGCTAAGGCTGACGTCCTCCACCATCACTTGGGCGGTGCCGCTGTAGGAGAATTGCTGATTCATGACGTCGATGCCCCGGTTGCTTTGGCTGCTTTCCGGCAGATACCGTGCCAGATCGTAATTGATTTGCACCTGTGGAATCAACAAGCCGCAGCCTATCATCACTGCCGCAAAAAAAAGCAATACCGCTTTTCGGTGATTGAGTAAAAATTGGGTAAGCT
>CAYOVS010000021.1:0-1730 GCA_964407445.1 uncultured Peptococcaceae bacterium | reverse complement strand
ACGGCAGAGCCGCTGAACATCTGGGACAGAAACAGGCTGACCAGCTCGCTGAGTTTGTCGGGGTCGCTGCAATTGTTGATGGTGGTAAGCAGTCCGGCAATTACCGCGGCAGCCAGGGAGCGGCAAAACAGGGGATCGCATTTTTCTTTTTGCGAAACCCGAAAATAGTCTTCGATCCTTTGGGCGGAAACCTGCTGGAGATTTTCGCCGATGGTAGCAAATTTAGAGCCTTCGCTGCCATTGAGCAAAATCATCACCTGCCGTTTTTCCTCGCGGAACAAGGCTACAATGGCTTCGATGCTTCTTTCCAGGATAAAGGGGGTACCCGGTGGGAAATCCATGCTGATCACTGCCCGGATGCGTATGGCCGTAGGCAAAACCAAAGCATCAAAAAGCTGCTCTTTTCCGGCAAAGTATGCATAAATATTCCCCGGTGTGATCCCGGCATTGTGGGCGATATTGCGAATGGAAGCCCGCTTGTAGCCAAATTCCAAAAATTCCGCCAAGGCGGAATCCAGAATCCGTTTGCGAACCTCTTCCTTTTGTACTTGCATAATTGAACACCTGTTTGTTTTTCTTCAGCATAGCAGTTTTTTAAAAGATTGTCAATCGTAAATGATTGTTTATTTTTGGAATATTGCATTATCCTTGACAAAGAATAATATGCAGGGTATACTAGGGATAGCTTTTTGATCCTCCTGTTACCTCTTTGCTTGAAATTGTTTTAGCAGAAGAAGGCCGCTTTGCCAAAATTGACAATAGCGGCCTTCTTCTGTAATGCTTTTGCTGTAAATCAGCAGAAAATGAAATCATTTTTGTATAGTGCAACAGAAAATCAGTTGCCAATTATCGCCAAAACCGAATCAGGCAGCTGGTACGGTGATTGGGCAGATACCAGCCCTTATCGGTTTTTTGCAGATAGTCGGCAGCGATTTCTGCCAATTGCTGCTCATATCCGGTAGGGATCTTTAAAATATGTTCCAGGAAGGTGCAAGCCTGCGCGTAATCATCCAAAGGCTGGCCAAAATCGTGGCTAACCTGGCAGCAATCCAGCCGCGAGGTCATCTCTGTCAGCGGTGCGGCGATAAAGCAGCCGTTATGGCAGGAGTGTCCCTTCCAGGTGACCTGTAGCCGTTGGGCGATTTGCTGGCGCAGGATATCCAGGCCATTGGTGTGGGTGGTGATGACCAACCCCTGCCGCAGGGTATGGGCTACGATGTGTTGGGCGCTGGCGTAGCCCTTGAGCATTCCCGTGACATAGAGGGCTACGGTGACATCCGCAGCAGGCAGCTGCATTTCCCGGAAATCACCGCAATGGGTCTCGATATTGGTAATGCCCAGCGTTTTGCAGCGCTGCTCCAAATACGCAATGGCATTGGGGCAGGCGTCCACCGCGATCACCCGGCGGCAAAGCCCAGCCAGATAGATGCTGGTGGGGCCGGGGCCGCAGCCAATATCCAGCACGGTATCCTCAGGACGAATCGTTTCTGTAAAATAGGCGCCAAAAGGCTGCTCCGGATAGGCCAAAGCATCACAGGCCTGTTGATAATGGGCGATAGATTGGCTATCCCAAAAAGTTTTTGCCATGATGATCGTTCTCCAATCGTCTTGTTTACAGTGTAAAATCTGCTAAATTTTCCAAATATTGATCTGCCAGACCGATAATACGTTCTTTATCCCGCTGGGCGCTGGCATCCGCAACTGCAATTACCGGAAAGCCGGCGTGTTTG
>CAYOVS010000020.1:6621-12888 GCA_964407445.1 uncultured Peptococcaceae bacterium | reverse complement strand
TGCAAGTATTTTTATCAAAAAGCACTAAAAATATTACAGGATGAACCGACTCAAGTCCTCGTCATGGGAAATCTCTTTTAATTTTGCTTCCACATAAACCCGGTCGATATCGGTGCGGCCAGAGGCTGCTTCCGGTGCATCAAACAATAAATCTTCCAATACCTTTTCCAAAACCGTATGCAGTCGGCGGGCGCCAATATTTTCGGTATTGCAATTGACCCGATACGCAATCTCCGCCAAAGCATCGATGCCGTCTTCGGTAAAATTAACCTCTACCCCATCCACCTTTAGCAGCTCGGTATACTGCTGGATCAAAGAATGGCGAGGTTCCAGCAAAATGCGGCGCATATCCTCGCAGTTCAAGCTATCCAGCTCTACCCGCAGAGGGAAACGGCCCTGCAACTCGGGAATCAGATCAGAGGGCTTGGAAAGATGGAATGCACCTGCGGCGATAAACAGGATATAATCGCTTTTGACCGGGCCGTACTTGGTCATTACCGTGCAGCCTTCCACGATAGGTAAAATGTCCCGCTGCACCCCGCCCCGGGAAATATCCGGGCCGTGACCGCCTTCGCCACCGGCAATTTTGTCGATTTCGTCCAAAAAGACAATGCCGCCCTGCTCCGCCCGCTCGATGGCTTCATGGGTCACCTCGTCGTTGTCGATCAGCTTTTCTGCTTCTTCCTGGGTGATAATCCTCCGCGCCTCGGCACTGGTCACCTTGCGCTTTTTAGTCTTTTTGGGCATGATGCTGCCTAAAATCCCCTGCATGTCAATGCCCATTTCTTCCATGCCCATGGCCATTTTCGGCGGCTCTTCCTCCACCTCGATCTCCACCTGCTCCTGATCCAGCGCCCCCTTGGAGAGCTGATCCCGCAGCCAAACCCGGCGGCGGCGCACCTCATCCCGTTTGGCCTTGGCTTCCTCATCGCTGCTGTCTTCCGGCTGCTGAGGCGGCACCTTATCGCCAAAAATCGAACCCAAAGGCATACTGCCGCCCCGGCGGGTGGGCAGCGGCTGCAACATATCCAGGATCCGTAGCTCCGCCGTTTGCCTGGCTTTTTCTTCCACAGCGGCCACCTTTTGCGCCTTAACCATGCGAATAGAGGTCTCCACCAGATCGCGGATAATGGATTCTACATCCCGACCTACATACCCAACCTCGGTAAACTTGGTAGCTTCCACCTTGATAAAGGGCGCGTCCACCAGCTTGGCCAGACGGCGGGCAATCTCGGTTTTGCCCACGCCGGTGGGGCCGATCATGATGATATTTTTGGGCAGAATATCCTCCTGCAAGGCCAAATCCAGCTTGCGGCGGCGATAGCGGTTGCGCACCACCACGGCCACGCAGCGCTTGGCCTCGTTCTGGCCTACGATATATTTATCCAGCTCGGCAACGATTTGCCGGGGCGTCAGTTCCTGCTCCGGTACGATTAAATCCTGAGTCATAGCGTTCTCCTTTCGCTGTTTCAGATTTCCAGCACCGTAATATTGTGATTGGTATATACGCAAATATCGGCTGCGATATGCAGGGATTTTTCGGCAATTTCCCGAGCGGGCAGCGCCGGGTCGCACTGGACGAAGGCGCGAGCGGCCGCCAGGGCAAAATTGCCCCCGGAGCCGATGGCGGCGATATCGTCGTCCGGCTCGATCACCTCGCCGTTGCCGGAAATGACCAGCAGCTTATCGGTAGAAGCCACGATCAGCAGGGCTTCCAGCTGCCGCAAATACTTGTCGGTGCGCCATTCCTTGGCCAGCGCCACCGCTGCCTTTTCCAGATTGCCCTGACACTCCTCCAAACGTCCTTCAAACTTGTCAAAAAGGGTGAACGCGTCCGCTACGCTGCCCGCAAAACCGGCAGCCACCTTGCCGTGATGCAGCATCCGCACCTTCCGCGCGCCATGCTTCATCACGGTGGATTGCCCCATGGTCACCTGTCCGTCGCCGGCAATGGCGGTTTGGCCATCCTTGCGGATGCCGATGATCGTTGTTCCATGAAATTCTGTCATATGCTTTCCTCCGTTATCCATCAAAAATCCAACTGGTAAAATGACGCTGTTTCTGGGTAAGACGCCGAGTCAGGCCCGGGGGTGGGTCTGCTCGTAGACCTTTTTTAGCTGGGAAGCGGAAACATGGGTGTAAATCTGGGTGGTGCTGATGCTTTGGTGCCCCAGCAGCTCCTGAATCACCCGCAAATCCGCGCCGTTATCCAATAAATGAGTGGCAAAGCTATGCCGCAGGGAATGGGGGGAAATTTTTTTGGCAATCGCCGCTTGCTGCACATACTTATCCACAATATTACGCACGGAACGATCGGTGAGGCGGCCGCCCCGCAGATTGAGAAACAACGGCGCATCTCCTGCCGCCGACAAATTCTGTCTGCACCGCGCCGCCAAATACTGCGCCACCGCAAACCGGGCTTCTTCGCCCAGGGGCGCCAGCCTTTGCCGCTGCCCCTTGCCCATCACCCGCATAAAACCAATTTGGCCGTCAATATCCCCACAATCCAGGGCGGTCAGCTCGGATACCCGCACTCCTGAGGCGTACAGCACCTCCAAAATGGCTTTATCCCGCAGGCCGGCCAAGGTATCGTCGGGAGCGGAAAGCAGCGCTTCCACCTCTTCGTAATACAAAAATTTGGGCAAATGCCGATCCTTTTTAGGATAAGACGCACTGCGCGCCGGATTTGTTTCCGCAGCGCCCTCCCGGCACAAATAGCGAAAAAAGCTGCTCATGGCAGCCAGCTCCCGGCTCAGCGCCGCCTTATGCAGCCCCTGTTCTTTTAAGCGCAGCAAATAGTTACGCACGGAAACCCCGTCCGCCCGGGTGAGCTCCGCCTGCTGCGGCAGCTCTACCCCCTGCTCCGCCGCCAGGTAGGCGGCAAAACGCAGCAAGCTTTGTCGGTAGGCCTTGATGGTCAGCGGCGAGGCATTTTTCTCTAAATCCAGATAGTTTAAAAAAGCTTCGATCCATTCCGTCATCTTTTTGCCGTTCTTTCTTAAGCCGCCTCATATCGGCGCGGCTTCCTTGACCGTGCTGCCGTCAAAGGCTCCGGTTTGCGTCACCAAAGCCGAAAATGCAACGATCAGTCCACAGAATACATCCGGTACATATGGGCATAAACACCGCCCAGCTCCATCAATTGCTGATGATTTCCCTGCTCCACCACACCCCGATCGGTCAGCACCAAAATCACCGTGGCGTTGCGGATAGTGGTCAACCGGTGAGCGATGGTAAAGGTGGTGCGTCCCTTGGCTAACTCCTCCAAAGACTGCTGAATGATCCGCTCGCTTTCATTATCCAGCGCGCTGGTAGCCTCGTCCAAAATTAAAATCGGCGGATTTTTGAGAAAGGCTCGGGCAATGCTCAATCTTTGCTTTTGTCCGCCGGATAAGCGCACGCCCCTTTCGCCGATATAGGTATCGTAGCCATCGGGCAAAGCCCGAATAAATCCGTCCGCATTGGCGTTGACCGCTGCTGTGATGATCTCCTGTCGGGACGCTCCCGGTTTACCGTAGGCAATATTCTCCGCCACAGTGCCGGTGAACAAATACACATCCTGCTGCACCATGCCGATATTGGCCCGCAGCGAATGCTGGGTCACCTGCCGGATATCCTGCCCGTCAATCAAAATTTGCCCGGCGCTCACCTCGTAAAAGCGGGGGATCAGATTGCACAACGTAGTTTTGCCGCTGCCGGATGGCCCCACCAAAGCGATCTTATCCCCAGGGGACACCCGCAGCACAATATCGGACAGCACCTCCATTGTGGGATCATCGGGATAATGAAAGCCCACATGGTCAAAGCAAACCTCACCCACCACATCGGTCAAATCATAGGCGTCCGGCAGATCGGCAATTTCCACCGGCGCATCCATCAGCTCCAAAAACCGTTCCAGCCCGGTAATGCCTTTCTGGAACTGTTCGGTAAATTCCACAATCCGCCGCACCGTGGCCAGCAGCATATTGATATACAACAAATAGGCCACCAGCTCGCCGGGGGTGATCCGTCCCCGGATCATATAAAATGCACCCAAGCTTACCACCAAAACATACATGATTCCGTCAAAGGCGCGAATGCTGGCGGTAAGGCCGCCCATAGCAGTGTAAATTTCCTTTTTCAGCTTGAGAAAATGCTGATTGCCCCGATCAAATTTTTCCTCCTCCATCTGTTCGTTGGCAAAGGATTTGACCACCCGCACCCCCAGCAAACTGTCTTCCACCTGGGCGTTCAATTCGCCGATCTGTTTGCGGGTCTTGCGCCAGCCTTCCCGCATTTTGTGATTGAAATAGCTGGCGGACAGGCACATCAAAGGCAGCGCCAAAAAGATGATCAGGGTCAGCGAAAAATTCATCCCGGCCAAAATCACAAAGGAGGCCGCAAACTTGATCAGGCCGATAAAAAATTCCTCCGGGCAATGATGGGCAAACTCGGTGATCTCAAACAAATCCCCGGTGATGCGAGCCATGATCTGACCGGTTTTGGTATGGTTATAGTAGGCGAAGGACAGTTGCTGCAAATGGCTGAACAAATCCCCCCGCATATCCGTTTCGATCTTGGCCCCCACACCGTGGCCGATGGAAATCATATAGTAGGTTGCCGCCGCATCCATGATCCGCAGCGCCAAATAGACGGCGCTAAGTTTGAGGATCATCGCTACCGTCAAGGCCGCCAAATCATTGGCGCCAGTATCGGTGATGTAGCTGATGATTAGCGGTAGCACGATTTCGCACAAGGTGGTGAGAGCGGCGCAAAACATATCCACCGCCACCAAAAAGCGGTACTTTTTAAAATATGGCAAAAATCGCTTAATCAGAACCGATGTTTTCATGATTTTCCTCTATATATCCGGCCAGCGCCGTCAAAGCCCGTTCCGCCAAAGCAGCATTCTTTTGCTTTTTATTTCTGATCCGTTCCGTTAGCGGGGGCAGCAAGCCAAAGTTCACATTCATCGGCTGAAAGTTACCGCAGGCAGTAGCTGCATAATTTAGCAAAGCGCCAATGGCGGTTTCCAAGGGCAGAGCGGGCGGCTCTGCGCCCACCGCCATCGCCGCCATGGTCAGCCCGGCGGCCAAGCCGGAAGCGGCGGATTCCACATAGCCCTCCACGCCGCTGATCTGCCCGGCAAACACCAGATCGGGCCGGCTTTTCAGACGCATATGCCGATCCAGCAGCCGGGGAGAATCAATATAGGTATTGCGGTGCATCGCACCGTAGCGCAAAAACTCCGCCTGCTCCAGGCCGGGGATCAGCCGAAACACCCGCTGCTGCTCCGGCCTTTTGAGCCGGGTTTGAAAGCCCACCAGATTGAACATCTCTCCCTGCCTGTTTTCCCGCCGCAGCTGCACCACGGCATAGGCCTCGCCGCTGCCATCCGGCAAAGGCAGACCCACCGGCTTCAGCGGGCCAAAGCGCATGGTGTCCACACCCAGCCTGGCCATGCTTTCAATGGGCATACAGCCGGAAAAAAGCTTTTCCGGCTCAAACTCTGCCAAAGGATGCCGTTCCGCACCAAGCAATTCTTCGTAAAAATGCAAATACTGCTGCCGGTTCATGGGGCAATTGAGATAATCCGCACCGCCGCCCTTATCATAGCGGGAGGCAAAAAAGGCGATCTCCTGATTGATGCTAAGGCCGCTGACAATGGGGGCAATGGCATCGTGGAAATACAGCTTGTCCCCGGTCAACGCCGCCAAAGCCTGGCTCAACCCGGGAGAAGCCAGAGGCCCCGCCGCAAGAATCGCCGGGCCCTTGGGGATTTGCCGGTATTCTCCCCGGCGCAGCGTCACCGTGGGACAAGCGGCCAGCCGGGCTTCGATATAAGCGGAAAAAGCGGCTCTATCCACCGCCAAAGCGCCCCCTGCCGGCACCGCCGTTTGATCGGCAGCGGCCATAATCAGCGAATCCAGCCGCCGCATTTCCTCCTTGAGCAGACCGACGGCGTTTTCCAGCCCGGCCGCCCGCAGCGAATTGCTGCAAACCAGCTCTGCTAAACCACCGCCACTATGGGCGGGGGTCATGATTTCGGGGCGCATCTCCCACAGCTCGCAGGGAATCTTTCTTTTTGCCAATTGCCAGGCCGCCTCGGAGCCCGCCAGACCGCCGCCAATAATTGTTATCGTTTCCATATTATTCCTTTGCTTTTTTGGCCGGACGGCCTTTGGGTTTCTTCTCCTGATTGGCTTTACCGGGGCAATCCTTATTGGAGCAAATGGATTAGCAGAAATAAAAAAAGCAGGTGGACATACAATTTCCGAGGATGAATCT
>CAYOVS010000020.1:0-6611 GCA_964407445.1 uncultured Peptococcaceae bacterium | reverse complement strand
GTAGAACAAACGGCCGGAACGGCTTTTGCGCTGGACAATATCGCCGCCACAGGCCAGACATTTCACATTGGTAGGCACGATGATCGCCTTGGTATTGCGGCACTCGGGAAAGCCGGAGCAGGCCAAAAACCGTCCGTAGCGCCCCATCCGATAAACCATCGGCTTGCCGCATTTTTCGCAGACCTCATCAGATTTTTCCGGCTCGATCACAATCTTTTCCATTTCCTGCTCCGCATGGCTCAGGGTTATGGCAAAGGGATCATAAAACTCCCGCAAAACCGCTACCCAATTTTCTTTGCCCTCCTCCACCAAGTCCAGCTTGTTTTCCATAGAGGCGGTAAATTCCACATTGATGATATCGGCAAAGTATTCCTTCATCAAATCCACAATCAACGTGCCCAATTCCGTGGGATAAAGCTGCTTTTCCTCCCGCACCACATAGCAGCGGCTGAGGATGGTATCGATGATCGGCGCATAGGTGGAAGGACGACCAACTCCCAGCTCTTCCAGTGTCTTAATCAGGGACGCTTCGGAATAGCGGGCGGGCGGTTGGGTGAAGTGTTGGCTGTAATCCAGCTTTTGCAGGGGCAAAATCTGCCCTTCCTGCACCGGCGCCACCACGCTCAGATCCTCTTTGTCCTTTTCCTCCTTGCCATCGTTATACACCTGGGTGTATCCGGCAAATTTCACCAAGCTGCCGCTGGCTCGGAACAGGCAATCCGCTGCGGTCACCTCCACCGTGGTCACATCATACAGGGCGTCCGCCATCTGGCTGGCTATAAACCGCTCCCAAATCAGCTTGTACAGCTTAAATTGTTGGGGGGTAAGAAAAGGCTTGAGCATCGCCGGGGTGCGCTCCACACCGGTGGGGCGAATGGCCTCGTGGGCGTCCTGCACCGTGCCCTTGTTGCTGGTGTAGACAGGCGGTTTTGCGGGCACAAAAGCAGCGCCGTATTTATCGGCGATAAGCGCCCGCGCTTCGTTTTGCGCTTCGGCGGAAATCCGCACCGAATCGGTACGCATATAGGAGATCAAACCGGTTACAGCGCCACCTACCGCGATCCCTTCGTATAGCTGCTGGGCAGTTTGCATCGTCTTTTTGGCCATCATCCCCAACCGGCGAGAGGCCTCCTGCTGCATGGCGCTGGTAGTAAAAGGCGGGGCGGGATGACGGCGCTTTTCCTTAGTGGCCACAGAGGACACCCGGTATTCCTGTCCGGCCAGCTTTTCCAAAAGCGCATCCACCGACTGCCGATCGGACAGCACCGCCTTTTTGTTGTTGATTTTGGCCAGCTTGGCGATCACCTGATCTTTATCTGCCTGTAGCTGGGCATACATATTCCAGTATTCCTCGGCTACAAATTTGTTGATCTCCTGCTCCCGGTCACAGATTAACCGCACCGCAACCGACTGGACACGTCCGGCGGAAAGACCTTTTTTCACCTTTTTCCACAGCAGCGGGCTGATTTTATAGCCCACCAGCCGATCCAAAATCCGCCGAGCCTGCTGCGCCTCTACTTTGTCCATTGCAATGGGCTCCGGCTGCTGCACCGCCTTTTTAATGGCGGAATCGGTGATTTCGTTAAAGCGAATCCGGCAATCCTCATTGGTGACATGGAGATATTGCTGCAAATGCCAGGCGATGGCTTCCCCCTCACGATCAGGGTCGGAAGCCAGCAAGATGCGGTCGGCTTTTTTGGCTTCATCCTTCAGCACCTTGATCACATCGCCTTTGCCCCGGATGGTGATATAGTGGGGCGCAAAATCATTTTCAATATCCACGCCCATATTGCTTTTGGGCAGATCCCGGATATGACCGATGCAGGGACGCACCGTATAGCCCTTGCCCAGCAGCTTCTCAATGGTTTTCGCCTTGGTAGGCGATTCCACAATAATCAATGTTTTCATGTAGCAAATTCTCCGTTTTCTGTTGTTGATAAAACAAGATCAGAGATGTTTGACGATCGTCTGATAGTATTTTCCCGGAAGCTGCCGAATCAAACCGCGTATTTCCATCACGGTCAACCAGGAAGCCAGTTGCGACGCCTCCATGGCCGAAAGGACAAGCAGTTGATCGAAATGCATCGGCATCATCATGCTTTGGAGCAATTTGCGCTCCACCGGGTCGGTATCCAGCTTTTTTTCCTTAGGCTTACCTTTGGGATGGGGCTTAGCCTCTTGCTGGTATTCCCGCCATACATCTTCTGCGGTCAGCACCATGGTTGCACCGTCCCGGATCAACCGGTTGGTGCCCTTGCTTTGATTGGAAATAATCGGCCCCGGCACGGCAAAGATATCTTTTCCCTGCTCCAGGCCAAAATCCACGGTACGCAGGGTGCCGCTTTTTTCGCTGGCCTCGATCACCACCACCCCCAAAGACAGGCCGCTGATAATGCGGTTCCGCCGGGGAAAATTATAGCCCAGCGCAGCCGTGCCCATAGGGAACTCGCTGAGCACCGCACCCTGCTCGGTGATTTGCTGATACAGCTTGGCGTTTTCTCTGGGGTAGATCACATCAATGCCGGAGCCCAGCACTGCCAGGGTGCGGCCCTCCGCCGCCAAAGCTGCTTTATGACAAAAGCTGTCGATCCCCCGGGCCATACCGCTAACGATACAATACCCCTGATACGCCAAATCTCTGGCCAAAATCTCCGCCACCTGCCGCCCGTAAGGGGTGGCCTGGCGGGAACCGATCAACGCCAAAGCAGGCTCGTCCTCCCAGGGCAACTGGCCCTTGTAGAACAACAGATAGGGCGGGTCGTGGATCTGTCGCAGCAGAGCGGGATAGTCCTTGTCCAGCCAGGTGACCACCGCGGCGCCGCTTTGCAGATAGTCGGCATAGAGCTGCTCCGGGGAAACAGTCTGGGTGGCCTGAGCCAGCTCTGCGCCAAACTCCCGGGTGCCGTCCAGCAGCTCCGGCCAGCGGCGACGCTCCGCCCAGGCCGCTTGGGCGTCATCCTTGTAATACTGCAACAATTGCAGCATTTTGGCGGCAGGCAGCTTATTGATGCTGTGGATTGCCAGTAAACATGCCAGTTGGTTCATGGAAGCTCCGCTATTTTTTCCCGTTAAAGCTGCTCTGCGTCAAAATATTGGAATCAAAACAAAAATTAAGCTTGCTTTGCTCCCGCTTTCTGTCGATCGCCAACTGGATCAGCCGATCCAGCAATTCCCGGTAACTAAAACCATCCGGCTCGAACAAATAAAAGGACAAGGAACCGGGAATGGTGTTCAGTTCGTTAACATATACCTGATTGGTGGCGCCGTTGATCAAAAAATCCACCCGGCAAACGCCCCGGCAATCCAACGCCGTAAAAGCTCTGGCCGCCAGACTTTGCACCAATTGGCTGGTTTCCGGGGAAAGCTCCGCCGGGATCCGTCTTTTGGCGCCGCTCATCCCCTTGGTGGAAGAGGAAAGATATTTATCGGCAAAGGAGAGAATTTCCTCCTTGGAATAGGGCTCCTCGCACAAGGACAAACGCAGCTCCCCCGGCTTGCCCAACACCGCGCAGTTGATTTCCCGCAAGGGCTCCACCGCATTCTCCACCAAAATCCGCTGGGCATATTCCCCTGCGGTTTCAATCCGACGAATCAAGGCCTGCCGATCCCGAGCAATGCCGATCCCCACAGAAGAACCCAAATTAGCGGGTTTGACGATCAGCGGATAGGTAAGCTTACTTTCCAGCAAGGAGATCATGGCTGCTTCGTCTGCCAGCCAATCGGTAAAATAGAAGCCGTGAAAATCCACCACCGGAATGCCGGCTTCCTTCAGCACCGCCTTCATCACGATTTTATCCATACCGCAGGCGGAGCCGGTGACAGCCGGGCCCGCATAAGGAATACCGGAAAGCTCCAGCAGGCCTTGGAGGCAGCCGTCCTCTACAAAGGTGCCATGTACCACTGGCAGCATCACATCGATCCGCTGCTGCCAGCCTCTGCGCTGCTTGCCATCCGTCTCAAACAGGAGATGCTCGCCGAAATTAGGCGAAAAGGTTACCGGCCGACTATGCCGCAGCAGCTCCGGCATATTGCGGAAATTGGCAATCTCCAACAGTCTATCCCCGGTATACCAGCAGCCTTCCTTGGAAATATAAATGGGCACCACCTGATATTTTTCTTTATCCAAAGACAGAATAGCCTGCAAAGCAGAGATGATGGAAACCTCGTGCTCTACCGTCCGTCCGCCGAAAATCACACCCACTACGATCTTTTCCATAATTCCTCCCGGGCTTGCTTCTTAATATAGGTCAGGCAAATCATTTTCATACAATACAATATCCTCGCTGCTTTGAACAATCTGGGACAGGCGAATCCGCGCATCTCGCAAATCAGCAGCAATATAGTAGCGTTTTTGAGGGAAGTTTGCCGCTACCAGCGCTTCTTCTAGCATTTTCCCTCGTTGCTGTCCTACCAGAATAATATAATCGGCAACCTTGGTCATGGCGGCGGCAAATTGCAGATTCAATTCCTTCTCCTGCTCCCCCAGCTCTACCATACCTGGGGTGATGATAATTTTTTGGCCGCCTTCCATGGCTTGCAGCACCTGCAAAGCAGCCTGCGCCCCCACGGGATTGGCGTTAAAGGCATCGTCCAGCATCAAATACTTGGGCAGCTGCTTCAGCTCCAGCCGGTGACTGACCGGCGCCAGCCGTTTGACCGCCCGGGCTGCCAGCGCCAGCGGCACCCCCAACTGATAGGCAACGGCGACCCCGGCCAAAATATTGCAGATATTGTGGGAGCCCAAAAGCTTGGTAGAAAATGCCACCTGCTCCTGCCCATGACAAAGGACAAAGCTACCGCCCTGTCCGGTATAGCTGATCTGGGTGGCTCGAAAATCGCAGCCCTCCGACAGACCGTAGCTAACCACCTTGCAGGGCGCCCAATCCCGATGCGCGGCAATCAGCGGATCATCCATGTTTAAGATGGCAACGCCATCCCGGGGCAAAGCCCGGATCAGCTCAAACTTGGTCTCCGCAATCGTTTCGATGCTGCCAAAGGTTTCCAAATGCTGGGGGCCGATGGCGGTCAGTACGCCGATTTGCGGCGAAACCAACTGGGCCAGCTCCTGAATATCCCCTTTTTGGCGCGCACCCATTTCGGCGATAAACACCTGATGGATGGGGCGCAGCTGCTCCCGGATCACGCGAGTGATGCCCATAGGGGTATTATAGCTTTCCGGGGTGGCCAGCGTCAGATATTGCTCCGACAAAATCGCATCGGCAATTTTTTTGACGCTGGTCTTGCCATAGCTGCCGGTAATGCCAACTCTATGCAGAGCGGGCAGATCCGCTATCCGCTGCTGTGCCTGCCGGTAATAACGCAGGTTGATCTTTTTTTCCATCGGGGCAAGTAAAAAATTGGCCTTATAGGTAAACAAAGCGGAAAAATGGCACCATGCCAGCGCCAATAGCATGGTAAAAGGCGCAAGAATCCGTCCCGGCCAGCCCATGCCAGCCGCCCAGCACCAAAGCGCAGCCAAAATTGCGCCGCCACAGACGATCAGCATCACAGCCACGTTCCGCAGTCTTTTGGCCCGGTCGGTCATCACCAGCGGTTTGATCACCGCTTTTTTGTGGGTAAGCTGCCACCAAGTGAGCAAAGCAAGGAACACCAAAAAAAGCAATAACCCGGCCAGGGGCGAAAAGCAGCAGAGCAGCAGCGCCAAAGGCAGGCACAACTCTCCCAAACGCAGCTCGCCCTGATAATGCTGTTTATACCAGCGCAGATAGCGGTCGTTACGATAGGAATTTTGCTGCAACATATGCAAATCATGAGGCAGCCGGGATAAAATTAGATATGCGGCCCAAGCCGCAGCGGTTACGATTGACAAGAGTACCATAGCTTCTCCTCTATTCCTGATGGGTTAAAAAATAGTCGGCAATCACATAAAACCGGGAAGGTTCCTCCAAAAACGGATAATGCCCGGCCTGTTCAAACACCACCAAACCGGCGTCGGCAATTTCCTGCTCCATCAGCTTGCCATCGGCCAGCGGGGTGGCAGTATCCAAAGCACCCCAAATCAGCAAGGTGGGCACGGCAATTTTGGGCAGATAGGGACGCAGATTTTCATTGACCACCTTGACAAAAATTTTGCGCAGGATACCCTGCGCCGCCTGATAATCCGAGGAAGGATTGGCATTTTGCCATAGCGCCAGCATTTGCTGCCGATAGTTTTTTAATCCCGGCAGGGCAAAAACTGCCTTAGCCAGCTTGTAGGAATACACCCGCAAATAATACTCGGCGCTGTGCCGGGGCAAGATCCCTGCGCTATCCGTTAAGATCAGCTTAGAAGCCACCCCCTCGGCGCCCAGCAAGATCGCGATACGGCCGCCAAAGGAATGGCCTAAAATAACCGGCTGCTGCCAGCCCCGCGCTTGCAAAAACTGCTTGACAAAATCCGCATACTCCTTGACGCCCCAAACCTGCTTGGGCGGATCGCTTTTGCCAAAGCCGGGCAAATCCAAACTGCAAACGGTAAACTGCTCCGCCAAATGCAGGCGCAACGGCTCCAGCGTAGTGCTATCCACACCCCAGCCCTGCAAAAGCAGCACGGCGGGGCCTTGCCCGGATAGCTGATATTGTATCGATAAACCTGCAATCATAACAATCAT
>CAYOVS010000019.1:4907-13266 GCA_964407445.1 uncultured Peptococcaceae bacterium | reverse complement strand
CGGGTCTGTCGCCTTGCCTCCGCACCGCTGCTGCACCACTTCTGAACCGTCTGGTTCTTTTCTTTCTTGCTATTTTCTGATTTTGCGTAATTGTAAACGGAGGTCAACTATGAAAATTATGATCGTGGGCGGCGGTGGCCGGGAGCACGCTTTGGTGCGGCAAATCGCCCAAAATCCGCAAGTCAGTGAGATTTTTGCGCTGCCGGGCAATGGCGGCATTGCGGAATGTGCAACCTGCGTCCCTATCGGCGCCAAGGATATTCCGGCGATTGTGGAATTTGCCGCCGAGAAAAAGATCGATTTTGCCTTGGTAGCCCAGGACGATCCTCTGGTGCTGGGGGCGGTGGACGCCTTGGCGGCGGTAGGGGTGCCCTGCTTTGGCCCCAACCGGCTGGCGGCGGCCATCGAGGGCAGCAAGGTGTTTGCCAAAGAGCTGATGCAAAAATATCAAATCCCCACCGCCCAATATCGGGTGTTTGATGAGACGGCGGCGGCCTTGGCGTATTTGCGGCAGGCGGACTATCCGTTGGTGATCAAAGCCGATGGGCTGGCCTTGGGCAAGGGTGTGTTTATCTGCCAAAAGGTGGCTCAGGCCGAGGCGGCTGTGGCGGTGATCATGGAGGATAAAAAGTTTGGCGCCTCCGGCGATCAAATCGTGGTGGAGGAGCATCTCACCGGGCCGGAGGTTTCGGTGCTGGCCTTTACCGATGGGCATACCATGGTGCCCATGGTTTCCTCTATGGATCATAAGCGGGCGGGGGATGGTGATCTGGGCCCCAATACCGGCGGCATGGGTACGGTAGCCCCCAACCCCTACTATACCCCGGAAATTGCCAACCGCTGCATGGAGCAGATCTTCCTCCCCACCATGCAGGCGATGAACGCAGAGGGGCGTCCTTTCAAGGGCTGCCTCTATTTTGGCCTGATGCTCACCCCGGACGGCCCCAAGGTGATCGAGTATAACTGCCGCTTTGGCGATCCGGAAGCCCAGGTGGTGCTGCCCCTGCTCAAAACGGATCTGCTGACGGTGCTGCAAGCGGTGGCGGAGGAACGCTTGGGGTCGCTGCCGGTGGAATTTTCCACCGGTGCGGCCTGCTGCGTGGTGGTGGCCTCCGGCGGCTACCCCGGCTCCTATCAAACCGGGCTGCCGATTACCGTTGGCGATACCGGCGACGCGATTTTGTACCATGCCGGCACCAAGCTGGAGGATGGTCGCCTTTATACTGCAGGCGGCCGGGTGATCGGCGTTACCGCAGTTGCCGATACGCTGCAACAAGCCCGGGATAAAGCATATCAGGCGGTGGAGCAGGTCAATTTTGAAGGAAAATACTATCGCCACGATATTGGCGACAAGGCTTTGGCCGCAGGCAAATAAAAAGCACCGGCAAAGGTCAAAACAGCGCACCTCCTGTCGGCTGCTGCCAGCCGGTGGGACAATGGGAAAAAGGAGAAGCTACTATGATATATCGTATCTACACGGAAAAAAAGCCGCAGTTTGCGGTGGAAGCGGCGGGGCTGCTAAAGGATCTCCGGGAAAATTTGGGCGTTTCCGGCTTGCAGCAGTTGCGTTTGCTCAATCGATATGATGTGGAAGGGATCGACCGGGCGGTGTTTGACGCCTGCACCCCGGTGGTTTTTGCCGAGCCGCCGGTAGACCGGGTCTATCCTCAGCTGCCTGCTGCCCAGCATGTTTTGGCAGTGGAATATTTGCCGGGACAGTTTGACCAAAGAGCCAATTCCTGCGCCGAGTGTATCCAGTTTGTGGCAGGGGGCGAGCGCCCCCTAGTGCAAAGCGCCCGCATTTATCTGCTGGAAGGGGCATTATCCGCCGCCGATCTGGAAAAAATTAAAAAGCATCTGATCAACCCGGTAGAAAGCCGACAGGCTGCCTTGGAGCTGCCTGCAACCATTCGCCAATCCTATCCCACGCCTGCACCCGTAGAGGTGCTGGAGGGCTTTACCCGGCTGGATCAGGCCGGTTTGGCGGAAATGATTGCAGCCCGGGGGTTGGCTATGGATCTGGCCGATCTCACCCTGTGCCAAAGCTATTTTCAGCAGGAGAACCGCCAGCCCAGTCTGGCCGAGCTGAAAATGATCGATACCTACTGGTCGGATCATTGCCGCCATACCACCTTTGGCACGTTGCTGGCCGAGCCGCAAATTGCCGATGAAACGGTGGCGGCAGGCTACCGGCGCTATCTGGATTGCTGCAGGGAGCTGGGGCGGCAGAAGCCCTTGACCCTGATGGAGCTGGCCACCTTTGGCGCCCGCTATCTCAAGGCGCAGGGCAAGCTCACCGCCTTGGACGAATCCGAGGAGATCAATGCCTGCACCGTGCGGGTGGAAGTGGAGGCGGACGGCCAAAAGGAGCCTTGGCTGCTGCTGTTTAAAAACGAAACCCACAATCATCCCACCGAGATCGAGCCCTTTGGCGGCGCGGCCACCTGCATCGGCGGGGCGATCCGCGATCCCCTTTCCGGCCGGGGCTATGCCTATCAAGCCATGCGCTTAACCGGCGCGGCTGATCCCACCGTTGCGGCGGCGGATACCCTCCCGGGCAAGCTGCCCCAGCGTAAGATCGTTACCACCGCTGCTGCCGGGTATTCCTCCTACGGCAACCAGATCGGTTTGGCCACCGGGCAGGTAGACGAGGTTTATCATCCCGGCTATCTGGCCAAAAGGATGGAGGTTGGCGCGGTGATCGCCGCCGCCCCCGCCGCCAATGTGCGGCGGGAAAGACCTGTTCCCGGCGATATTGTGGTGCTGCTGGGCGGTCGTACCGGCCGGGACGGCATGGGCGGCGCTACCGGCTCCTCCAAATCCCATAGCGTAGAATCCCTGTCTACCTGCGGCGCGGAGGTGCAAAAGGGCAACGCGCCGGAGGAGCGCAAGCTGCAAAGGCTGTTCCGCAATCCGGTGGCGGCAGGGATGATCAAGCGCTGCAACGACTTTGGCGCAGGCGGCGTTTCGGTGGCCATCGGTGAGCTGGCCGCCGGTTTGGAGATTGACTTGGATCGGGTGCCCAAGAAATACGAGGGTCTGGACGGCGTGGAGCTGGCCATCAGCGAATCTCAGGAGCGGATGGCGGTGGTGTTGGATGCGGCGGACGAAGCCGCCTTTCTGGCGCTGGCCGCAGAGGAAAATCTGGAAGCTACCGTGGTGGCTCGGGTCCAGGCAGAGCCTCGCCTGATCATGACCTGGCAGGGGCGCACCATTGTGGATATCGCCCGCAGCTTTTTGGATTCCAACGGCGCGGCCAAAAACGGGCAGGCGGTGGTGGGGCAGGCCAAGCCCTTCCAGCCCGCTGCCCCGGAAAGCTTGGCTGACGGGCTGCACCACTTGGCAGCGGATCTCAATTGCTGCTCCAAGCAGGGCTTGTCGGAGCGCTTTGACAGCACCGTAGGCGCCATGACCGTGCTGGCTCCCTTCGGCGGCAGACGGCAGGCCACACCCAGCCAGGCCATGGTGGCCAAGCTGCCGGTGCTTTCCGGCGAAACCGCCGATTGCTCGTTGATGGCCTATGGCTTTAACCCCCATATCAGCGACAAAGACCAGTACCGGGGGGCTTATCTGGCTGTGGTAGAATCCGTTAGCAAGCTGGTGGCCGCAGGGGGCGATCTCTCTCGCTGCTGGCTGAGCTTTCAGGAATACTTCCCCAAGCTGGGCAAGGATAGCGCCCGTTGGGGCTTGCCTTTGGCCTCTCTGCTGGGCGCGCTCAATGCCCAGTTGGATTTGGGGCTGGCCGCCATCGGCGGCAAGGATTCCATGAGCGGCAGCTTTGAGCAAATCGACGTGCCGCCCACTTTGATCAGCTTTGCCGCCGCCATGGGCGATTGCCGCCATATCTGCTCCCCCGAGTGGAAGCGCCCCGGCTCCCGGCTGGTTTGGTGCAAGCCCCGCTATCAGCAGGGCGGTCTGCCGGAAAAGGAAAGCCTGCTTGCGGTGTATGCGCAGGTAGCAGAGTTGATTCGCTCCGGCGCGGCTTTGTCCGTTTACACCCCGGCCACAGGCGGCGCGGCGGCAGGTCTGCTGAAAATGGCGCTGGGCAATGGGCTGGGCTGCCGTCTGGATTCGGCGGTACCGCTGACGGAGCTGTTTGCCTATCGCTACGGCAGCTTTTTGGTGGAGCTGGCGGCGGGGGCTCCGGCCTGCGACCCGGAATTTGCCCGGGAGATCGGTGTAATTTTGCCGGAGTACGCCCTGTATTACGGCGAGGAAAAAATTGATCTAGCGCAGATGGAGCAGGCCTATGAGCAAACGCTGGAGGGCGTGTTCCCCCTCAAGGTTGCGGCACAAACGGCGGAACAGCCGCCGCTGCTCCAGTATCCCGGTAAAACTGTGGCGGTGAAAAAGGGCGGTCTGGAGGTAAAGCCCCGGGTGCTGATCCCGGTGTTCCCCGGCGCCAATTGCGAGTACGATACCGCTGCCGCCTTTGCCCGGGCAGGCGCCACGCCTCATATTGAGATCGTCCGCAATATCAGCCCGGCGGCGCTGGCCGATTCGGTGGCGCGGCTGGCAGCGGAGATCGGCAAAAGCCAGATCGTGATGCTGCCCGGCGGCTTTTCCGGCGGCGATGAGCCCGATGGCTCCGGCAAGTTTATCAATGCCTTTTTCCGCAATCCGGCGGTGGCGCAGGCGGTTGCTTGTCTGCTGGAGCAGCGGGACGGGCTGATGGGCGGCATCTGCAATGGCTTTCAGGCTCTGATCAAGCTGGGTCTGGTGCCTTTTGGCCGCATCTGTGACGCCACGGAGGATTCTCCCACCCTGACCTTTAACACCATCGGCCGCCATCAATCCCGGCTGATCCGCAGCCGGGTGGCTTCGGTAAAATCCCCCTGGCTGGCGCAATGCGCGGTAGGGGAGATTCACACCATTGCCATCTCCCATGGGGAAGGCCGCTTCGTTTGCCCTCCCGCCCTGCTGCAGCAATTGGCGGAGCAGGGGCAACTGGCCGCCCAGTATGTGGATGAACAGGGGCAGCCCAGCATGGATATTCGCTACAATCCCAATGGCTCGGTTTGGGCGGTGGAAGCGCTCACCTCCCCGGATGGCCGGGTCTTTGGCCGCATGGGACATCCCGAGCGGGCAGGGAAATACTGTTTGCAAAATGTACCCGGGGATAAGGATGCAAAAATGTTTGCCGGTGCGGTAGCCTACTTTAAATAACGAGGGATATTATGGATAATAGCAAAGAAAACTACATCTCGTCACTTTCTACCCGCTATGCCAGCAAGGAAATGCAATATTTGTTTTCTGCGGATTTCAAATTTACCACTTGGCGGCGGCTGTGGATCTCTCTGGCCAAGGCCGAGCAAAGACTGGGCTTGCCCATCACCGATCAGCAAATTGCAGAGATGGAGCAGGCCTTGCCCCATATTGATTATGCAGTGGCGGAGGCCCGGGAAAAAGAAGTGCGCCATGATGTGATGGCCCATGTCTATGCCTTTGGCAAGGAATGCCCCAGTGCCGCGCCGATCATTCATCTGGGCGCCACCTCCTGCTATGTGGGGGATAATACCGATATTATCATCCTGCGGCAGGCGGCGCAGCTGCTGAAAAAGAAGCTGCTGATGGTGGTGAAAAATCTGTCCGGCTTTGCCCGGCAATACAGCGATCTGCCCTGCTTGGCCTATACCCATTTGCAGCCGGCTCAGCTCACCACCGTGGGCAAGCGCGCCTGCCTGTGGATCTGGGAGCTGCTGCTGGATCTGGAGGAGCTGGATTTTCGTCTGGATAAGCTGCAATTGCTGGGCTCCAAGGGCGCTACCGGCACCCAGGCCAGCTTTTTGGAGCTGTTCCACGGCGACCGGGAAAAGGTGCGCCTGCTGGAACAGTATATTGCCCAGGATATGGGCTTTACAAGCTGCGTTCCCGTCTCCGGGCAAACCTATTCCCGCAAAATCGACAGCTATATGCTGTCCGCGCTTTCCGGCATTGCTCAAAGCGCCCATAAATTTGCCAACGATCTGCGTTTGCTGCAAGCCTTTGAGGAAATCGAGGAGCCTTTTGAGCAAAACCAGATCGGTTCCTCCGCCATGCCCTACAAGCGCAACCCCATGCGTTCGGAGCGGATCACCGCTTTGGCGCGCTATGTGATCTCCGATAGTCTCAACCCGGCCTATACCGCTGCCCAGCAGTGGTTTGAACGCACCCTGGACGATTCTGCCAATAAGCGGATCGCCGTGGCCGAGGCTTTTTTGGCGGTGGACGCCATTTTGGATATTTATATCAATGTCAGCGCCGGTTTGGTGGTCTATCCCCGGGTGATCCGGCGGCGGGTTGATGAAAAGCTGCCCTTTATGGCCACCGAAAATATGATGATGCGGGCAGTGGAAAAAGGCGGCGACCGGCAGCAGCTCCACGAAAAGCTGCGGCAGCACACCCACGCCGCCGCCAAAGCGGTCAAGCTGGAAGGCAGCGCCAACGACCTGCTGAGCCGTATTGCCGCCGACCCCGCCTTTGGCCTGAGCACAGAGGAGCTCTCCGGGCTGCTGGATCCCGCCCTCTATACCGGACTGGCGCCGGCGCAAACCCGGGAATTTTTAGACGAAACGGTAGCGCCCCTGCTCAAAAGGTGGGAGGAGGAAGCGGGGGGGGAGGCGTTGGAGCTACATCCCCAACTCAACGTGTAGTTAGCTGGCTGCACCAATCTCACTCCCGCGCAGATCAGCACCGCTATACGCCCTTCCGTCTCCCGCGCTGCTTCGCTGGCGGTAAAACCCCTTATGGTTTGCCTGTTTTTGCATCAAAAAAAGCGGGGCGATTGCCCCGCTTTGCGGTTTTGGTTATTTTTTGCTTGCTATATGCGAAAATATTGATCGTAGACGGCTTTGGCGGCGTTTTCGGCGGCTTGCACCATCTCTTGGTAGTGATTATAGAATTCGCGGCCTTTCTCGGTGAGAGAGGAGCCGTGGGCGCCGTCTCTGGTAATTAGCTGCAGGCCAAATTCCTCCTCGGCTTGGCGGATAATGCGCCAAGCTTTGCTGTAGGCCATTTCCATTTCTTTTGCGGCCATGTTTAAAGAGCCGAAACGGTCGATCCCGTCCAGCAATTGGGCAATGCCCCGGCCAAAGCCATGACCCTCATAGCTGCCTGGTCGGCGCAGGGTCACTCTGGTCTTCAATACATATTGTTCGCTTGTTTTGTCCATTTCTGTATCCATGATAACAGAATACCGCAAACTGGCCTTTTTGTCAAGAATGCAAGGGGTTTTCTTGGGAAAAACTTGCCAAAGGTATTTTGCGGTTGTCTTCTTCTTGGTAGTTGTGATAGAATGAAAGGCAAGACTGTTTTAGAGATCGCATAATTTGCTAATCCCGGTATGTTTGCCGGGCGGACGTTTTTCCTGCCGACCCCTTGAAAAAATCCAAAAAAATATTTTTTGGATTGCGCAAGATTTTAGGCAGGGATATTGTATTTATTACGAAAGCAGGAGGCTGACGCATGGAGCGTCTTACCGACGAACAACTGGCGGCACAGGTTTTGGCTGGAGACAGCCAGGCTTTTGCCCAAATAGTGGAACGGTACCAAAAGCAGATTTTTGCTTTGGCCTACCGGCTGGGCGGCGATTATGACGAAGCCAAGGATCTGGCGCAGGAATCCTTCATTCGTATCTACAATGAACTGCACCGTTACGATCCCAGCCGCCGTTTTTTCCCTTGGATGTACCGGGTGGCGCATAATTGCTGCGTTAATCAACTGCAAAAGCGACCCCGGGAGAGTGCGCCATTGGAGGAACTGGCCGAGCTGACCCCTGCGGAAGACAGAACCGTGATGCCGGAAGCCCGCTATGCCGGGTTGGAGCTGAATCAGGCGATCAATCAGGCTTTGCAGGAGTTGCCGGAGCATTACCGGGTGCCGATTGTGCTCAAATACTTGGAAGGCCTCAGCTATCAGCAGATCAGCCAACAACTGGATCTGCCGGAATCGACGATTGAAAGCCGCCTTTTCCGAGGGCGCACCATGTTAAAAAAGCTGCTAAAGGTCTATTTGGAATAATTTTCCATACATCCTCTTTTACAGGAAACATCCTATTACTGATATGCATAGTATTTCATAGAATCTCGCAAATTATTTCTTGAGCAAGGACAGGTGCGGATATGCAGTGCCGTGATGCGGAGCTTTTTATCCAACTTTATATTGACGATATGCTGAACGCCCAGCAAAAGCTGGAGGTGCGCAATCATTTGGTGGAATGTCCCCAATGCGCCGCCCTTTACCGGGAGCTTTCGGCTTTGGACGCCCTGCTCAAGGAAAATATGGCGCAGGTTGCGCCCCCCGTGGATTTCACCGCCCAGGTGATGGCCGCGCTGCCTCAAAATCCGCCGGTTTCGATTGACCGGGTGCAGCAGCGCAAACC
>CAYOVS010000019.1:0-4897 GCA_964407445.1 uncultured Peptococcaceae bacterium | reverse complement strand
TGCCGCTGACTGCGGCGGCCGCGTTGGTATTGGCTGGCGGTTTGTTTGGGTTGCTCAACTTTGGCAGCGATCCGTCCTTAAATTCTTCCATCATTGCCAAAAATCCGGAGCCCGCTCCTTATCTGCAAGACCGGCAGCAGCCGGAAGAACCTTCGGCGATTTATGCCAAGGTGGATCCTGCCCAAATGGATCCGGATACGCCCCCCCAGGAAATCCCCGGGCAAGTCACTCCCCCCGGCAAAGAAGACGATACCACCTACAGCGGTACGATTCGTTTGCCCGCTGTGGCCTATAGCAGCCAAAGCGATGGCAGCTATTCTTTGACTTTGTTGGCCGCCTATGCCGATTATGATGCGGCGCGCCCCCATATCAGCCCCGCTACCACCGTCAATTATTATCTCAAGGTGGATGAAGAGATTCAGCAATGGGCCTTAAATCTCAGCGGCGGCGAAAGCCCCATCTTTATCCAGCTTGTGGATAAAATGCCTTCCGCTTCCTCTCTGGCCGGTTGCACCAACCTGAGCGAACAGTATGGCTACAGCTATTATACCGCTTCTTCTGCCGATGGCAGTACGGTTGCCGCCAATTGCGGCGGCGAAACCCCGGGCGTCTATCTTTACCCCGCTGCCGACTCTGGGCAGGCGGTTGCCGTCAGCGATTTGGGCGGCGGTCGACTCATCTCTTGGGCGGATAATAACAAGTTCCTCTTCACCGATGAAAGAGGCCTGCTCCATGTGTATTACATTGCTGAGCGTCAGGAGCTGCTGGTGTATAATAACAGCGTCGCTTCCGCCAGCTGGGCCGCAGATAGCCGCACCATCGTCTTTTCCGGCTATGACAGCACCAGCGGCCACTACAATATCTACAAGGTCAGCGTGCCGTAAACCGCAAGCAGCGGTTGCAGGCGGCATCGATGCAAAATTAAAACAACCAAAGCAGCGCATTTGCGCTGGTAGCGATGATAAAAAAGAAAACGCCGGTATTGCCCTCAAAAGCAGTACCGGCGTTTGTATTTGTAATAAATTGCCCGATTCGGTGAATAAACCGATCAAAAAAGGACGGTGATTTGCACCGTGCTTTTGTTTGCAAGCAATCATCAAGCAATTCGCACGCACCCGCAAGCATCCTCGCGCACCCGCAAGCACCTCGCCAGCAACCTGCACGCACCCGCACGCACCCGCCAGCAACCTGCACGCACCCGCAAGCACCTCGCCAGCAACCTGCACGCACCCGCACGCACCCGCAAGCACTCGCGCGCATCCTGCACGCACCCGCAAGCACCTCGCGCGCATCCTGCACGCACCCGCACGCATCCGCACGCACCCGCACGCACCCGCAAGCATCCTCGCGCACCTGCAAGCACCTCGCGAGCAACCTGCACGCACTCGGGAGCAATCCTCGCGCAAATCGCAATCAATCCCGATTGGGCCTTGCCCAGCCAATTTCCGGCATCTTGCTGCCCGGCATGGCTATTCCTGCAAAAACATATTCTCCAGCAGGCCGCTGTTGTCCCGCCAATCCCGGCGGGATTTTACCCGCAGATCCAGATAGACCCGGCAGGCAAAAAGCCGCTGGATCTCCAGCCGGGCGGCGCTGCCAATTTTTTTGAGCATGGCGCCCTGCTTGCCGATGAGGATGCCCTTTTGCGAATCCCGCTCCACATAGATCACGGCTTCGATATAAAGCAAATCCTCGCTCCGTTCCTCCATGGTGTTGACGGTCACCGCCACCGAATGGGGCACCTCCTGGCTGGTCAGCCGCAGCACCTGCTCCCGGATCAGCTCCGCTGCCAGCATATTCTCGGGAAAATCGGAGATGGCGTCTTCCGGATAGTATTGAGGGCCTTGGGGCAGATAGCGCAGCAGCAGCGGCTTGATGGCGTCGCTGTTGTCGCCGGTCAGGGCGGAAAGTGGCACTACCTCGGCAAAAGGATATTTTTCTGTATAATTGGCGATCAAGGGCAAAAGCTGGTCTTTTTCCAGCAGGTCGATCTTGTTGAGGATCAGAAACACCGGCCGCTTGGTCTCTGCCAGCATTTGCAGAATATACCGCTCCCCCGCGCCAAAGGGCTGGGTCACGTCGGTGAGATAAAAGACCAGGTCGCAGCCGGACAACGCCCCGTCTACCTCGGCCATCATCCGCTGACCCAGCTGATACTTGGGCTTGTGTACCCCTGGCGTGTCAATAAATACCGCCTGCATTTTCTCGTCCGTGTAGACGCCGCGGATGCTGTTGCGGGTGGTTTGGGGCTTGTCGGAAACGATAGCGATCTTGTGTCCGGTCAGCCGGTTGATCAGGGTAGATTTGCCTGCGTTGGGCCGCCCCACCAGAGCGATAAAGCCAGATTGAAAGCCGGTCATTCTTGCCCCTCCCCGGTGCTGCTGCCGGTGCTGTCTCCGCTGGTATTGGTGCCGCTGGCACCTTCGGGAGCAGGCGGTTCCGGCGCGGTGTAGGTCACTTTGGTCTGCTGGTCGCAAATCTGAATCCAGGTTTGCCCTGGCGTTAAGGTAAATTGGCTGCCGTCCGCCGCCAAAAAGATGGTGTTGCTGTCCAGACTGTCCCGTTTCCAGGTGCCGGTTTGCACCTGGCCGCCGGTAAACAGCATGGCTTCGCCGCCAGCGGTCATATCCACCTTTAACCGGCCGGCGCTGTCCAACACCTTGGAGCTGACCTTTTGCACCAAAATATTGGCGCAGCTGATCCACGCATCGTTGTTGGCGTCCCGCTGTTCCTTGTCGGCCACATAGCGGTAGTATAACCCGTCGGTGCTGCTGTATTCGTAACGGTTGGTCACGGTGGGATATTTGAAGGTGATGCTCTCTGCGGCTTCACCCATCACGGTATCCCCGGCCTGGTAGAAGGGGAAGGCCGCCACCTGCTGTTCGGTGGATTTGTCTTTTTCCGTCAAAAACAGATAGATGTTTTCGGCGGTGGTGTATAGATTATGGGGTGCCTTACGGCTTTTGTCCCGGGCAAAATATTTGCTGTAGGTCAGCTCGTTCAGATAATCCACCACGCCGGATTGCAGATATTTCTTGGCGTCCTCGCTCCAGCCGCAGTGCACATACAGCCCCTGCCAGCCCCGGGCAATATCCACAATATAAGGCCGGGTGCTGCGTACCGGGCCGATGCGATCCGGTCTTTGGCTGTAGAACAGCGCCTGATAGCGGGTGATGCCGCCCTCCGCGGGAACCTCGTAGACGATATCTGCCTGACTCAGGCCGGATTGGGGGCGAGCCGCCTTGAGATTGTCGATGGAAACCACTACCACCCGGCTGTGGATTTCCGCAGGCACCTCTAACCCGGTCAGGGGATTGTAGATGGGCTCCGGCTCCGGTTCGGGCTCCACCTGGCTGCCATCGGGGATATCATCTCCGGTGACAATATTGGGATATTTTTGATGACAGCCGCAGAAACAAACGGTGACCAGCAACAAAAGTGCTGCCAGCAAAGAAAGAGAAAGCTTTTTCATGGTATGGTATCCTCGAAATTCAGGAAAGCGCTGCTGCCAAAGGGGCGGCTCAAGCAGCGGCGGTTTTTTGGGGGATAGACAGGAATCGCCCATGACCCAAAAAGAGCTGCTGCAAAAATCGTCCGGTTTCAGTGGTACTTTTCCGGTTATTGTTGATAGAGCATGTTGTTGGTATACACTGGGTCGCAGGTAAAGTTGACGCCCAGCCGCCGCAGCATATCCTCCTCGGCGGCAGGCAGCATGGCGGAGCAATGGGCTTCGCAGCCTTTGAGCCGGTGCAGCTTGCGAATGGCCATTTCCACTGTGGGACTGGTGGCGGCGCATAGGGAAAGGGCGATCAGCACATCCGCCAGGGTGAGAGAAGAATCCTTGCTGTTCAGCACCTGTTTTTTCATGTTGATGATCGGTTCCAGCACCACCAGAGACAGCAGCAAGATCGGGTCGGCGATGCCGGCCATGGCCTTGATGGCGTTGATCACCCCAGAGGCGGCGGCGCTCATCAGCTCGGAGGCTCGGCCGGTGGTAATCCTGCCATCCGGCAGTTGAAAGGCGATGGCAGTAACGCCCCGCTGCTCCGCCTTGTCCCGGGCGGGGGCAACCACGGCTCGGTCTTCCTCCCGCAGCCCCAGCTGCTGCATAATGGTTTCGATCCGCTCCACGCTTTCCTTGTCGGTGAGCCCTTGCCGGGCTTCGCAGCGGGTCTTAAAATAGCGGCGGATGATCTCCTGCTGGGCGGCTTGCCGCACCACCTGATCGTCCACGATGGCCCGGCCCGCCATATTCACCCCCATATCGGTGGGAGAAAGATAGATGTCCTTGCCGTATACCCGCTTCAGCACCGCTTTTACCACCGGGAAAACCTCGATATCCCGGTTGTAGTTGACCGTGGTTTCCCCATAGGCGTCCAGATGATAGGGATCGATGGCATTAAAATCCCGCAGATCCACGGTAGCGGCTTCATAGGCCAGGTTCACCGGATGCTTGAGGGGAATGTTCCAGATGGGGAAGGTCTCAAACTTGGCATACCCAGCGTTGACGCCCCTCTTTTGTTCATGATAGATCTGAGAAAGGCAGGTGGCCAGCTTGCCGGAGCCGGGGCCGGGGGCGGTGACCACCACCAGCGGACGGCTGGTTTCGATATAGGGGTTGGCGCCGTAGCCCTCCTCGCTGACGATGGTTTCCACATCGGTGGGGTAGCCCTTGGTCAGGCCATGCAGATAGGTTTTGATCCCCCGGGCGGAAAGCCGGTTGCGGAACAGCAGCGCCCCCACCTGATCGGTGTATTGGGTAATCACCACTGCGCTCACCTTTAGACCCAGAGCGGTTAAATTATCGATCAGCCGCAGCACATCCATGTCATAGCTGATGCCGATATCCGCCCGGATCTTGTTTTTTTCGATATCCCCGGCAGAAATGGCAAAAATG
>CAYOVS010000018.1:4342-13419 GCA_964407445.1 uncultured Peptococcaceae bacterium | reverse complement strand
TTGTAAAGCAAATTTATTTTATTTTAAATGTTTGAGAACAGATAAAATAGCAAATTTATCCCATCGGGAAGGGGATTCCGGGGAACCCACCTTTTTTACCCTTCTTCTTGCCCCGCCCCGTTTGCTGAGCGGTAAGCTGCTTCATCAGCTTCTGCATTTGGTCAAATTGGTTCAGCAGCCGGTTCACATCCTGCACCTGACGGCCGCAGCCCGCAGCAATCCGCCGTTTGCGGGAAGCATTGATGATGGCCGGATTATTTCGCTCCGCCGCCGTCATCGAGTGAATAATGGATTCCACCACTACCAGCTGCTTTTCATCCAGCTGGACGTTTTTCAGCTGCTTGCCCATGCCCGGGATCATGGCCAGCATTTCCTTCATGTCGCCCATTTTGCGCATTTCGCCCATTTGCTCCAGAAAATCATCCAGGGTAAAACGGCTGTCCCGCAGCTTTTTCTCCATATCGGCCATTTTTTGGGCGTCCAGATTGCTTTCCACCTTTTCAATCAGGGAAAGCACATCGCCCATGCCCAAAATCCGCGAGGCCATCCGGTCGGGATAAAACGGCTCCAGCGCAGTCAAGCCTTCGCCCACGCCGGTAAATTTAATGGGGCAGCCGGTCACCGCCTTCACCGACAAGGCCGCGCCGCCTCTGGTATCGCCGTCCAGCTTGGTTAGGACGATACCGGTCACCGTCAAACGCTCGTGGAAGGTCTTGGCCACGTTCACCGCGTCCTGCCCCAGCATAGCATCTACCACCAGCAAAATCTCCTCTGGTGAAACCGCCGCCCGAATGTCCTCCAGCTCCTGCATCAATTCATCGTTGATCTGCAAACGACCGGCAGTATCAATAATCAAATAATCATTGCCATGCTTGGTGGCATGTGCCAAAGCCTGCCGGGCAATCTCCACCGGGCTCACCTGATCCCCCAGCTCAAAAACGGGGATACCGGTTTTTTCGCCCAAAACCACCAGCTGCTGAATCGCCGCGGGACGATATACGTCCGCCGCCGCCAGCAAAGGCCGTTTGCCCTGCCCTTTCAGATGCAAAGCCAGCTTGCCGCTGGTGGTGGTCTTGCCGGAGCCCTGCAAACCGGCCATCAGCACCACGGTAGGCGGCTTAGGCGATACCGAAAGCTTGGCTTGCCCGCCGCCCATCAGCTGGGTCAGCTCCTCGTTGACGATCTTGACCACCTGCTGGCCGGGGGTCAAGCTTTGCAGCACCTCCGCGCCAATGGCCCGATCTTTGATCTTGGCGCAAAAATCCTTGGCCACCTTGTAGTTCACATCCGCTTCCAGCAACGCCACGCGGATCTCCCGCAAGGCCAAATTCACATCGGCCTCGCTTAACTTGCCTTTTCCCTTCAGCTTGGCAAAAATATCCTGTAAACGATCACTTAACGAAGCCATATCGCTGATTCTCCATTCTCGTTTCCGCAAACAACCGTCTTATTCTTCTTCCAATTGAACCAGCAACGGCGCAAGCTGCGCCCATTGCCGGGCGTCCAAAATCTGTGCAGCCTCCTGCCGCAGCTGCAAAAGTGCCTGCCGCCGCCGTTCCTCCCGGGCAACAACGCCCAGCGCCCGTTCATAATGGGCCAATAATTCCTCGCCCCTTTGGATTAATTCATGGGCCGCCTGCCGGCTGCCGCCGGTTTCTTGGGCAATCTCACTCAGGGAAAAATCCTCGTCGTAAAACAAACGCAAGGCCAAAGCCTGCTTTTCCGTTAACAGGCTGGCATAACAATCATACAGCCGGGCAGTTGCGGCAATTTTTTCCAGCTTTGGTTTGTTCATCCTTTTCCCCACGCTCCGGCTTGCCTTCTGTAAAGGTGTTTCCCTTGACAGTGCTGATTATACAGGCAAAACGTCACTTTTGTCAAGATAAAAATTTCTTCCACGCCGAAAGCTTTTCTGCCGGCTTTTCCTGGCCGGAAACCGATTTTGCCCGGGAATCTTCCTTGTCCTTGTTTTGCCGGGCGTCTTTCTGCTTCTTCCTTTCAAAAAAAACAATGCTAAAGACAAGCAAGCCTGCTGCGATCAAGGTTTGTTCCAAAGGACTCACAATATAACCGCCTTTCTTTACATCCAACCGCCACCATACCCAAAATCCTTGCCCAAACAGCTTCTTTTATTCCTCCGCAAACAAAGCTGCGGCAAAATCTTTAGCGTCAAAGGGGCGCAAATCGTCGATCCCCTCGCCAACACCGATCATTTTCACCGGCACGCCGCTTTGATCCGCTACCCCGATCACCGCGCCGCCCTTGGCCGTCCCATCCAGCTTGGTCAGGATCAACCCGGTCAGCGGCATGGCCTCGCCAAATTGCCGCGCTTGGGAAATAGCGTTGGCGCCGGTATTGCCGTCCAGCACCAGCAAGGTCTGACGGCTGGCGTCCGCCGCTTCCCGATCGATCACCCGGCCAATTTTGGAAAGCTCCGCCATCAAATTGCTCTTGTTTTGCAGCCTTCCTGCCGTATCGATCAGCAAAATATCCGCTTTTCTGGCCTTGGCCGCCGCCAAAGCGTCAAACACCACCGCTGCCGGATCTGCTCCTTCGCCCTGCCGGATCAAAGCTGCGCCGCTCCGCTCCGCCCAGGCCGCCAATTGCTCCGCCGCCGCTGCCCGAAAGGTATCCGCCGCCGCCACGATCACCTTATGCCCGTCCTGCACAAAGGATGCCGCCAGCTTGCCGATGGTGGTGGTCTTGCCGGCGCCGTTGACGCCGATCATCACCAAAATATTCAGTCCGCCTTTTTCCAGTACGATCCCGCCTTCCCCCTGGGCAGACAGCACCGCGGCGATCTCCTCCTGCAATACCTGCCAAAGCTGATCCCGCTCCTTCAGTTTTTCCGCCTTGGCCCGTTGCCGCAGCTTTTCAGTTAAAGCCAGAGAGGTTTCCACACCAATATCCGCTAAAATCAGCGCCTCCTCCAACTCCCCACAGAATTCCTCGTCCACCCGGCCGCTAAAAATGCCGGAAAGGGAATTTTTAAATCCGGCGCGGGTCTTGGCCAGCCCGGCGGTAAGCTTATTGAAAAATGACATAGGGTTTTCTCCTTTTATTCCGTTTGATTCAGCTTCACGCTAACAATTTTGGATACGCCTTCCTCTTCCATGGTCAGCCCCCATAAGGCCGAGGCCGCTTCCATGGTGCTTTGTCGATGGGTAATCATCACAAACTGGCTTTGATCCGCCTTTTCCTGCAAAAAAGAGGTAAATCGCTGAATATTGGCCTCGTCCAAGGCTGCGTCCACCTCATCCATCAAACAAAACGGCGTTGGCCGTACCGCCAGCATAGCAAATAATAAGGCGATGCCGATCATCGACTTTTCCCCGCCGGAAAGCAAATTATAGTTGTTGATTTTTTTACCGGGCGGGCTGACCACCAGCTCCACCCCGGTTTCCAAAATATTGTCCGGCTCAGTCAAAGCCAAAGCCGCCTCCCCACCGCCGAACAATCGGCGAAAGCTGCTGTTAAATTCGCCGCTCAATTGCTGAAACGCCTTGCGAAAACGGCTGCTCATGATCCCATCCATCTCAGCGATCACTGCTTTGAGCTGGCTTCCTGCTTCCACCAAATCCCCATGCTGTCCGCTCAGGAAGGTATAGCGTTCGTCTACCTCCCGAAATTCCTCGATCGCATCTACATTCACATTGCCAATGGCGGCAATTTCCTTGCGCAAGCCCGCCAAATTCTGGCTCATGGCAGTGCGGGATTGATCCAATACCGCCTGCTGCTGGGCTGCGGCAAAGCTCATCTGAAATTTCTCGGTCAGCTTGGCCTCCTCATTGACCCAGTCCGCTTCCCAGCGAGTCTTTTTCAGCTCCAGTTGATGCAGATTGTTTTGGCTTTGCTCCATTTGCTTTTGCAGTTGCCGTTCTTTTTGCTCCAGCTCGGCCAAACGCCCGGTCTCCGCCGCCAAGCCATGCTGCCGCTGCTCCAGCAAATCCTTGCTTTCCTGCAATTCTCTGGCCAGATCGGCCAACACCTGTTCCTTTTCTCCAATATCATCGCTGTATTCCGCCAGCTCTTGCTCTGCCTGGCGGCAATCGGCAGCCTTTTCCTCCTGCTCCCAAACAATGGTTTCGTTATCCCGTTCCAGCTTTTCCAAAGACAGCCTTTGCCCCCGCAGCTTTTGCCGCAAAGCCGCCAGTTCCTCCCGCCCTTTGGCAACTCCGGCTCGGCTTTGATCCAAACTGGCAGTTTTTTCATTCAATTGCTGCTGCAATTGGTCAATTTCCGTCAAAACCAGCTCGTTTTCCTGCTGCCGCTGCTGATATTCCTGTTCCAGCTCGGCAATGGCTTCCTCGGCTTCCGCCATCTCATCGGTCAAGCCCTTTTGATCCGCCGTCAGCGAAACGCCCAGCCTGCTGGCGGAAGCATCCTCGCTTTCCAGCTTTTCCTGAGATAAACGCAACGCAGTCGCTTCCTGCGCCAGGGTGCGCAGCTCCACGGCGATCTCATCCATTTGCGCGGAAACCGCCTGGCTCTCCTCCCGGGATTGGGCAAGCTTATGGCTTAGCTCCTCTTGTTCCGCCTTAGCCTCCGCCAATTGTTGCTCCGCCTCTTGCAGCTTGCTTTTCTTGCCCAGCATCTCACCGGTTTTCTGCCTGCGCGATCCCCCCGCCATGCTGGCGCCCGGGTTCACCACATCGCCCTCCAAGGTCACTACGGAAACCCGAAAACGCATCGCCTCCGCCGCCTTCAGGGCCGTATCCATCGTGTCCACCAGCAGCATATTGTTGAGCAGAAAATTTTTGGCCGCATCAAAATCCGCCGAACAGCTTACCAGCTCGGCAGCGCAACCAAAAACACCGGGCAGCTTCCGCGCCGGCGCAAAATCCGCCTTGTTCCGCACCTGCAATTTGTCCAAAGGCAAAAAGGTAGCCCGGCCTGCTTCCCGCTTTTTCAGCCAGGCAATGGCTTCCTTGGCCGATTGAGCACTGCGGCAAACGATATTTTGCAGTGCGCCGCCCAAATAGATTTCCACCGCCGCCCGATATTGGGGAGGAACCTCCAGCAGATTGGCCACCGCATCCACAATGCCCTCCGGCGCCTGCCCCCGACCTTTGGCCTTGAGCAACTCCCGCACCCCGGGATAAAACCCCTCGTAAGATTGAGCCATCTCCCGCAGCATGGTGGTTTTGGTGGTCAGGGTAGCGGTCTGATATTTCAGCTCCGCCTCCCGCTCCGCCAGCTCCTGGGTAACTTGCGCTGCCTTGCGCAAAGCCAGCTCCCCTTGATTTACTTGCTGGCCCAGCTGGCGCTGGCTTTCGCTGATCTGATCCAGCCGAGCGAAAATCTCCGCCAGCTGCTGGCTTCTGCCTTCCCCGCCCTGTTGCAGCTCTGCTGTTTGCAAGGTCAGCTTTTCCTGCCGCTGGCGTGCTTTTTCCAATAGCTGCTCCTGAAAGCTGCGATGATTCCGCAGCTCCGCCAGCAAACCCGCCAGTTGATAGGCGCTATCCTTTTTTTCCGCCAGTTGCTCCGTCAGCAAGGCCGCGGCCTCTCGCCGTTCCTGCTCGCCGCCGGCGCCTGCGACAATCTGCTTTTCCAGCGCGGCCACTTCCGCCGTGGTTTTGGCCACATGCTCCTGCAACGCGTCTGCCTGCTCCTTTTGCTGCTCTGCCCGAGCGGAAAGCTCCGCCAGCTCCGCTTCCAGACGGCGCTGCTTTTCCGCTCCATTGTCCTTGCGGCTTTGCGCCAGATTGCGCAACCCCTCCGCCTTTTCCCGCTGGGATTGCAACGCGTAAAACTCCTGGGACATCGTTTGCACCAGCTCGTCAATACCGGCCAGCTCCAAACGAAGCTGCTCGGCGGCGGCGGCCTGCTGATACCGCTCCGTGGTAAACTGCTCCAACAGCCGGTTTTCCGCCGCCAGCTCTTTGTCCAGTTGGGCAATTTTTTCCCCCGCCTCGCTCAGCACCTTAACGGAAACAGAGATTTCCAGCGTGTCGGCCTCTTGCTTTAGCTGCAAATATTTCTGCGCCTTGGCGGATTGCAGCCGCAACGGCTCAATTCGCGCCGCCAGCTCGCCGATAATATCGCCGATCCGCTCCAAATGCCGCTCCGTTTCCGCCAGCTTGCGGGCGGCTTCTTTTTTGCGGTTGCGATATTTGACGATCCCCGCCGCTTCCTCAACCAAGGCTCGTCTTTCCTCGGGACGCACCGAGATCAGCTCGTTGATCCGTCCCTGATTGATCAAGGAAAGCCCATCCGCGCCGATTCCCGTATCCACAAACAAATCCGCAATATCCTTCAAGCGACAAGAACGGTTGTTGATCAGATATTCGCTGATCCCGCCCCGAAAATTACGACGGGTCACCTCCACCTCGGCAAATTCCAAGGGCAGCGTCTTATCGCTGTTATCCAAAATCAGGCTCACCTCGGCCATGCCCAAAGGCCGACGATTTCTACTGCCGGAAAAAATCACGTCCTCCAGCTTGCCGCCCCGCAGCATTTTGGTGCTTTGCTCCCCCAGCACCCAGCGCAACGCGTCCGCCACATTGCTTTTGCCGCTGCCGTTTGGCCCCACGATACAGGATATCCCCGGTTCAAAGCTGATTTTGGTCTTGGTGGGAAAAGATTTGAATCCCATCAATTCCATCCGTTTTAAATACATCAAAACCTCCCGGTTTTACTGTTTTTTATCATTTTACGATCGACAAACCCAAGACAGGACTAGATTCGCCGAGGAGGGTAGAATATATCTGCCTTGGCTGCTCTTATTCCGCAGATCTTCCTTGCCCTTCCGGCAAAATCTGCAAATCCGCCAAGTATTGCTGTAAAAACTGTTGATAGGATAGGGTTTTCCAGCCGCTTTCCTGCCAAAGCCCCAAATCTTCCTCCGCCAGATCCGCCGCAGGCTGCAAGCAAATCCCCGGATACCGCTGCTGCAACAGCGTCCGCTGCCGGTTATGCTGCCCGGTCAATAACGGCAGCTCCCGTGGTGGATACCCCAGTACCGGCACCCCATTCTGCGCGGCCTGCGCCAACAACCGCCACGCCTGCTCCAGCTTTAGCCCGGCCTTGACGATCTGGCCAAAGGCGGGATGATACGGCCCATCCAGCACCGCCTGAGCCGTTTCTGGGCTGGGATTCAAGCCCAACCGAATCACCGTCAGGTGAGCCCACTGAAACAAGGCCAGCATTTTTCCGGCCACAAGAGCCGCATCCTCCAGCGTTTGCGGCAGATATCCACCCTGCCGCCACAGCGCCGCCAAAGGGGTGTTTTCCAGCACCACCGTAGGATAAATGCGAATCAGCTCCGGCGCCAGCGCCACAGTACGCCGGGCGGTAGCCAACGCTTTTGCTTCATCGTCCTCCGGCAAACCGGTCATCAACTGCACCCCCAGCCGAAAACCGTGCTCCTTCACCGCCAAGCAGGCAGCTTGTGCCTGCTCTGGGCGATACCCCCGGCCGCAAGCCGCCAAAACCGCCGGGTCGAAGCTTTGGATGCCCAGCTCAATGGTGGTCACCCCCCAAGAAGCCAAAAATTCCAGCTCCTCCCGGTCAACCCCGTCGGGTCGAGTAGAGATCCGCACCCCGCCGATCTTGCCTTGACGCAAAGCAGGTGCGGCGGCAGCCAAATATTCCTCTTGTCGAGATAAGGGCAAACAGGAAAAGCTGCCGCCATAAAAAGCCAGCTCCGAATCGACGCCACCGGAAAAAGCTGCCGCCAGACGGGCAACCTCTGCCGGCAAAACCGACGCCGCCTGCCCACTGACCGCCTGCTGATCACAGTAAATACATTGATGGGGACACCCCTCCATTGGAATAAAAAAGGGTAAGATTTTGGTAATTGACGTTTTCAAATTGTTCATTTTAGAATTGGTATCTTTGGATCATTTTTTCTACCTCTTCGGCGGTACGCCGGGCTTGTTCCGCCGCCAATAAAGCATCCTGCGCGGATTGATTTTCCAAAGCTTCCTGCTGCTCTGCCAATCTGGCTAATTTATCCGCAATCTCCTGGGCTTCCCGTGCCGCTTGCTCCGCAGCGTTTACCGCCGCCAAAACATCCTTTTGCGCCAATAATACCGACTGCTCTTCCTGCTGCCGCTGGGCAGTCAATGTCTCCAGTCGCTTAGAAAGCAACGCCTCTTCCCGTTCTGCGCGCAATCTGTTTTCCATAGCTCGCTGCCGTTCCGCCTGCAACTGCTGGATATGGCTTTCCTCTGTTTGCTGGTGTTGCCGCCGCTGTTGTTCCAAACGCGTCCAATCCTCCATCGCGCCTCGCAAAGAGTTGGGCTGCTGCATTGCGCTTGCGGGCTGCTCCCGCATCATCTCATCTGCTGCCCCAGGCTGCGGATTTTGCGCCTGCCGCTGCCGTGCTTCCGCCTGCGCCGCTCTTTGCCGCTCTGCCTGCAACGCCTGCATCACCCATGCTCTGGCTTGCTGTTCCGCAATCGCCGCCTGCTCCGCTTCCTTTTGCACCTGCTGTTGCTGCCGCAAACGCACTCGCTCCGTCTCCGGCTGTCCTGGCCAAGGCTGCTGCAATGGGGTGGGCTCTGTGTCAAGCTGCGTCTGCTGCTGCCCCAAACCCAGCTGCGCCGCAGCAAAGGCGGCCTGCCGCGCTGTCTCCGCCTTGACCCGCCGTTCTGCCTCCTGACGCGCCAACAGCTCTGCTTGCCGCTGCCGCTCTGCCCGCAGCCGACCTTCCATCTCGGCCAACAATTGCTCTTGCCGTTCCGCCTCCAGCTGCGCCTGCCGATCCGCCTCCCGGCGAGCCAACTCTACTGCAAGAGCCGCTTGCCGTTCCGCCTCCAGCTGCGCCTGATGCTCCGCTTCCCGCCGCGCCAGCTCCGCCGCAAGAGCCTCTTGCCGCTCCGCCTCCAAGCGCGCCAGCCGCGCCTGCCGTTCCGCTTCTAAACGTTGTGCCGCCAGTCGCTCTGCTTCCAAACGCGCCTGCCGTTCCGCTTCCAGCCGTTCCGCTGCCAAACGCGCCTGCCGCTCTGCTTCCAGCCGTTCCGCCTCCAAACGCGCCAGCCGTTCCGCTTCCAGCCGTTCCGCCTCCAAACGCGCCTGACGCTCTGCTTCCAGCCGTTCCGCTGCCAAACGCGCCTGCCGCTCTGCTTCCAGCC
>CAYOVS010000018.1:0-4242 GCA_964407445.1 uncultured Peptococcaceae bacterium | reverse complement strand
CTTCCAGCCGTTCCGCCTCCAAACGCGCCTGACGCTCTGCTTCCAGCCGTTCCGCCTCCAAACGCGCCTGCCGCTCTGCTTCCAGCCGTTCCGCTGCCAAACGCGCCTGCCGCTCTGCTTCCAGCCGTTCCGCCTCCAAACGCGCCAGCCGTTCCGCTTCCAGCCGTTCCGCCTCCAGCCGTTCCACTGCCAACTGCGCCTGCCCTTGGTCGGCCAAACGCCGCGACAGTAATTGCTGCTGCTCCGCAAAAACCTGCTGCGCCTGCTGAAACTGTTGCTGGGCATAACGTTGCTCCTGCTGCAACAAAACCAGCTTACGCTGCTCATCCAACCCACAAGCTTCCGCCTGCTGCAATTCCCGGAGATCCACGGGCACCTCCCCACCGACTTCTGCTGAGGATACGCCGAGCACCGGCTCATTTATGCCGGTAACATCCAACCCCAATTCCATGGCAATCGCCAATAAAATGCTTTCTTCTTCCCGCACCGATACATCCGTTACAGAAGGCGCTGCCACTTCCACAGGGTTCTCCTGTGCCGCCAGCTTTGCCTGTACTTTTTCTTTGTAAGCCACCGCAGCAGCTACAGCTTTTTCCTGCTTTAGCAATCTCTCCTGCACCTGCTCCAACCGGGTTTGCGCTGCAAGATAATTTTGCTCCGCCAAAGAAAAGGCCTGCCGCCGCAGCACCTCGGCCGAAGGCGCTTCTTCCTCTTGTCCAAAAGATTGCGCCAAAGAAGCATATTCTTGTTCTTCCCGGGACAAACGAGATAATTCTTCTACCAATATTTGCAATTCCGCCTGCGCGGCTGCCAAATTATCCTCTTTACTCTCCCAAGCAAGATCTGTTTCCGTCAAGGAAAAACCAGCTTCCACCGTCTGCAAAATCGCTTGCCCCGCCGCTAAACGAGCCGCTTCCGCTTGCGCTGCCGCCTGTTCCGCCTCTTTTTGCGCCAAATTGGCAGCAGCTGTTTTACGCTGCGCCTCTACCCCAGCATCTCGCTGCGCCAGCAAGGCTGCGGCGCGTTCCTCCGCAGCATGGCAAACAAAAGCATCTTCCTCTGCAAGCTGCGCCGCCAAAGCAATTTTGGCCTCCTGCGCTGCTGCCAACCGGGCTGCTGCTGCCGCCTTTTGCACCGCCATAGCCGCCGCCTGCCGCGCTTCTTCCTCGGCAAGACGCCGCGCTTCTTCCGCTTGCGCCAGCTGCGCTTCTTCCTGGGCCAACAGGATCGCTTCCCGCTCCGCCGCCGATAAGGTCTCCGGCAATGCAACCGCTTGCGTATCCTCCTCCTGCAACAGCACTTCCGACAACGCTTCCCGCCGTGCTGCTTCTTCCTGCACCAACGCCGCTGCCGCCTGTTCTGCCGCTAAACGAACCTGCTCATCCTGTGCCGCCTGCTCCGCCGCCAAACCAGCCGTCTCGTCCTGTGCCGCCAGCTCTGCCGCCAAACCAGCGGCTTCGTCCTGCACAGCTTGCTCCGCCGCCAAACCAGCCGCCTCGTCCGGCACAGCCCGTAGCAACACTGTTGCCGCCTGCTCCGCCGCCAAACGAACCTGCTCATCCTGTGCCGCCTGCTCCGCCGCCAAACCAACCGCCTGTTCTCGCTGCATTTGCAATTCATGGGACTGACGCAACAAGGCTTCTTTCCCCTTTGTCAGCAGCATCTTGGCGGCGCGCTCTGCCTGCTGCCGCACTTCCTCGTCCAAAGAAGCTACACGATGCTGCTCCGCCAATTGCGCCAGACGAGCCTCTTCTTCCAAGGCCAGCAAACGCGCCTTCTCCGCCTCTTCCGCCCGCTTTTGCTTCTCCTCGCTGGCAATCCGCAGCATCATTGCCTGCAAAGCCACATATAAAGGATGCCCTTCGCCGATTTTTACACCATAGGCCTGCTGCAACCGATCTGCAACTTTTCGCATCGCCCCGATGACGTCGCCTTCCGCCGCCAATTGCACCGCTGCAAAGGTAGCAGCGGATTGGGCAGGATCCACATTGGGCGCGTACAATTCCTGAAAAGCCTTTTCATCTGCCAAACGATTGCGCTTCTTAATATACTCCATGCGGGTAAAGAGCTGTTCCCTACGCCGCCGTTCCGCTACTTGCCGCTCCAATACATCCTCTTCCGTCAAATTCTCATTTTTCGGCTGCCGAAAAACCGGTGAGGCCGACAATGCTTGACTCAACTGCTTGGGTGATGTAATCTTTTTCCAGCCCTGCCCCGGATTCTTTTTCCCGGCCGCCTCCCGTCTCTGCAACCCCTGAGTAGCTGCCAGGGCCTGCTGCTGCGCTTCCTGCAAACGCTGCACCGCCTGCCGATTCAATTGCAGACGACGCTCCTGTTCCTCCCGGTACTGAGCCGCCCGCTGCAGATCCTCCTGCAATTGGGCCAATCGTTTCACAGCCATATCCGCTTCGGCCTGGGCTTCCGCCAATTCCTTGGCACGGGCTGTCTGATTTTCGGCCTCCCGTTTGATTTTCTCAGCCAATTGTGCCGGTTTTTTGGCAGCATTTTGCTGCTTTTTCAGCTCCTTTACGCTGGATAACCGCTGCAAGTTGCTGTTAGCTCTAGCTGCGTTATGCCGGGCATGCTCAAAACGGGTTACCGCTTCCAATTCCACTTGTTTTTTGGTAATTTCCCTGGCGATCTCCTGTATATCCAATTCCTCGGCCAAGCGCAATGCATCGCTCTCGGCCACGGAGCGAATTTCCTCCAGCTCCTGCAAAAAACGGTCCCGCGCCTGCTCTTCCAAAATCTGATAATTGTCATTGATTTGCCGGGCAGTTTTCGCCGCAGCATCTGCCAGCTTGCGTGCTTCCTCCACCTCGCTGCGCAGCCAATCGGTGTTCAAATCGGGGGTATGCTGCAGCTTTTCCATTGCATCCAGCCGCTGCTGCCGCTCTGCCACTTCCGCCGCCAGCCGCTGCGCTTCTTCTTCTCCCCGCTGCAAAATATCAGCGGCCGCCTGCTGAGAAAGCTGATCCATATTTTGCATGGTAGCAGCTACTGTCTCTACCATATTGCTGATTACATCCAGATAACTTCGGCAATTGGCATCCTTTTCCGCCAAAGCTTGTTCCCGAAAAGCAGCTTGACGCTGTCTTTCCAAATCTTCCGCTTGTTTTCTGGCATATTCTTCCTGTATCGCCTGCAATTTACGGCTTTTTTGCTCTGCCATTTTCTGCATCAGCTCATCAAAGGCCTGCCGCCTTTGCTGCTCCTGCGCGGTAAAGCGTTTTTCTTCATCCTGGGCAGACCGCAACAATTCTGCCTCCTGCGCAGCTCTCTGTTCCGCACGTTTCGCTTCCGCCAAACGCCGTTTTTCCGCAAAAGCCTCGCTTTTCCGGGAAATTTGCTCCATCTGGGCAACCGCATTCTGATCCGGCTGCAAATATTCGTCCTGCCGGCTATCGTCTCTTTGCGGTTGCTCTGCCCTGCTTAAAGAGGCCTGCTCTGCTTCCGCCCGCACCTGATCCATACGCTGATTGAGAGAAGTCAGTGTTTGCTCTCTTTCCGCTACCAGATTTTCTTTTTCTTCCGCCAAACGGCGCAACTCTTCCTGCTGTTGCTTGCGATACTGTTCTACCTCTTTGCGAATTTTATTCCCTTCCGCTTGGCTGTTTTCCATGCTTTGTTTATGTTTCTTCTTCTTCTTTTTCGATGGTACTGCTATCTGCGCAGGTGTGATCGCCTCTATCTGCGCCTCTGCCGCAGCAGATATCTCCGGCGCAATCTGCATATTGGCAAAAATATTATGTTCAACCTGCAGTTCTTCCGCTACAGCAGTATCTTCTGTTGCGGATGCCGCATCTTCTGTTGTGGAGGTAGCATCTTCTGTTGCGGAGGCAGCATCTTCTGTTACGGCGGCAGCATCTTCTGCCGACTGGAGCTGTGCTTGCAGCTCTTGTTCCTTGGCGGCAGAATCCTCTTTCTCCGGCTCCGTCAAAACATTTTTGCCCGTATCTTGCGCCTGCATAGGCAATACAACGGATTGCACCTCATGCAAAGCCCTGCTCCAAAGATTACGCTTGGCTTTCCCGGCTTGCGTATCCCGTCTTTTATCGTTTTTCTTTTGCTGTGCCATGATTCTCCTCCGTCGGATCGAATATAGGTCTATGCCCTATGTTTGCACCCTGCAGGCTATGGATCTTTATAAAATATCGCAATTACGGATTTTGCATTCAACTATCGTATTATAATATCATACCTTTTTTCTGAAACACAGTCAATATCCATGCCAAAGCAGAC
>CAYOVS010000017.1:927-14577 GCA_964407445.1 uncultured Peptococcaceae bacterium | reverse complement strand
CCCGATCAAAAAGCTGCCCAAAATAATCAACAGCAGCTTGCGGCTTTTGGTAATGCCGGAGCCGATATAGGAGCCGATGGGGGTCATGGCCACGTCCACCCCTAAGGTGAACAGACCCATCCCCAAGGTGAGCAGAATCGCCCCAAGAATAAATGAGACGAAAACTCCGTTGGGCACCGGCGCTACAGAAAAACATAGCAAGAGCACGATTACTGTTATGGGCAGCACCGAAAAGAGACATTCTTTAATTTTTTCGATCAGTTGGGTATATGTATCGCTGATGATGATCACCTCAAGTGAAAACTGTTGCTGTCGTGGCGTCTCAAGGGCGGATATCTATGATAATAGGTATAGAATACTATTACACTACTATAGAATAACATATTTTGCCGGTTCGTTCAAGAGGCGGGGCTTGGCAAACGCAATTTTTTGCCCAACCGCTTATTCTTGGGAAAACTGCGCTTTTGGATGCAGATAGCGGTCTCTTTTGGCAGTTTTTTTGCCGTATTGGCTGGCATGCACCGGGCACCGGTGCAGACAGGCCAGGCAATGATTGCAGCGGCTTTTTTGCCAGCGGGGGCGGCCGTTTTCCATGACGATGGCGCCGATAGGGCAAACCTTGGCACAAAGGCCGCAGCCGGTGCATTTTTCGTCCGCAAAAAATTTGGCGGTTTTGCGCCCTTTGATGTACAGGGGATAGGCGTTGAAGGTCAGCAGCCCGGCAAAGGAGCCCTGATTGGTGATGGTTTTGGAGGCAATGCCGGTTAAAATAGCCTGTTTGATCAAAGGCAGGGTTTTCTCCGCCTGGGCCAGTGTTTTTTTGCGCTTTTCCGCCGGAGCCAGATTGTAGGCTAAAATATAATTATCCGGCATCTTGACGGAATAGACCCCGGCCAGGTGACAATCGTTTTGCCGCCGCAGCAGCCGTTTGAAGCGGCCGCCTGCGTTGGCAGGGGTATCGCCGCAGGTCAGCACCAGATGCACCGGGATCTCCTTGCCAAAAAACTCCATGCGCCGCAAAAAATCATCCACCAGTGCCGGCAAGCCGTAAAAATAGACCGGGCAGACGAAAATCACCGGTTCTCCCGGATCGGGGTAATAATGAACATTCTTTTTGGTGGATTCCGCTGCTATGGAGAACACCGGCTGTTCCAGATTGCGCTCCAGCCACTGGGCCACATATAAGGAATTGCCGCTGCCGGAAAAGTAAAAGATCATGATCGTTTCCCTCGTAGATATGACTATTTGTCTTATTTTATCATAATCCGTCCAAACAGTCACGGAGAACTTGCGGGAATATTGTTGAATTTTACCAGCTTTAGGTTTATACTTAGATACAGGTATTGCCATACTTGGTAAAAGAATACCAAAAAAACAGGAGGTTTCTCTATGAAAAGGACAAATCTATTGGTAACTGTTGTTGTTGCTTTGCTGCTGGTAGCGGTGGTTTCCTCTGCGGCGTTGGCGGCAGATCAACCGATCGCGATTCAATTAGACGGAAATAACATTGCAGTGGGCGATGTGGCTCCGGTATTGGTTGAGGGGCGTACTTTTATCCCCTTCCGGGTTTTGTTTGAAGCGATGGGCGCCACCGTCAGCTATGACGACGCATCTCGCACCGTTTCCGCAGAGCGGGATGGCGTTGCCATTTCCTTTGTAGTGGGCAAAAAAGAAGTTTCTATTGTCAATGGCGAGACCAAAGACACCGTGGAAACTGACGCTGCTTCTTTTGTCAGCAATGGCCGCACTCTGGTACCTGTGCGTTTTGCTGCCCAGGCTCTGGGTTGCTCGGTGGGTTGGGACAGTGCAAACCGCACCGTGCTGATCGCAGATAGCGAAAAGCTGCTGAAAAACTACGCCGGCAAATTTACCGTAATGGAAATGCTGCTGGTTGATAACGCCAAGTACAATACCAAAAATTATGCGTTCAGCGGCTCCATGAAGATGGATATCAAGGTTACCGATGACGGTAAAGTTTACCCCATCGTGGCCGATGTCACCTTCGACGGACTGGTCAATGGTCTGGCGGCTATGGAAATGAACGCCCTGATCAATATGAGCATGGATGAGCTGCTCAAAACCTCCACCGATGATGCGGAAGCCCTGAAAGCTGCTGCGGAATCTCTGAAAAACATTGATTGCAAATATATCATCGATCTGAAAGCCGGCGTGTATTATTTCTCCAGCGACAAACTGGCTGCCATGCTGGGTCAGGAAGCCGGAACCTGGTTCTCCGTTGATATCAACAAAATCATGGAAGAAATGGATATGGCGGCGGCCGGTGGGGAAGCTTTTGCCGGGATGAATCTGACCGATCTCATGGCCTACTCTCAGATCACCAGCTTTGATCAGGTTTTGGATCTGGTGCTGCAAATGAGCGCTCTGACCGACGTCAATTCTTACAAAGAGCTGGTAAACGAGCTGAATCTGATTGAAAACATTCTGGGCGACAAAGCCTTTAGCAAAACCGGCAATGTGTACACGGCAAAATCTTCTTTCACAGAAGATGATGCATCGATCGCTCTGGCTATCACCATCAATGCGCCCAAGCAAGTGGTTGCCTCTTATGAAATTACCGTTGCCGTTTCCCAAAAGGATGTTGCCGAGCTTAATTTGACTACGGCGATGAGCGCTACGGAAAAAGAAACGATCAAGGGCTCGATCAAGATTGCTGGTTTGATGGATTGCACTCTGGATGCCCAGATGCAGTATTCTGACACCAATAAAACCGCTGCAACCAAACCGGCAAACGCCAAAGTTGTTGATCTGATGGAAGTTTTGGCAACTGCCATCGCAAATACCACTGCCGCAGGAACTGCGGAGTAAGCTGAAAATTGCAGGAAAAGCCAAAAGGCAGGCAGCGTTTTACGCTGTCTGCCTTTTTTGTCTGTGCAGTTTCTTTGGATCGCGGTCTATTATTTGGTCTGCTGCATTTTATTGGATAGAGGATTTGGTCTTTTACCGGTTGGCCAGATAGGTTTGCCATTCTTGTTCCAGAGTGTCATAGACATGCCGATTGGGAACGCCGGTTTGAAAATAAGCGGCGTTGTCTTTGCCAAACAGTTTTACGGCAAAGGCACCCACGGCGCGGGAGCGGGACATACCGGCATAGCAATGGATTAAAAGCGTGTCTACGCTGCGGTTGGCCAGAATAAAGCGGATGATTTCTCTGGCTTGTGCAGAGCTGAACAAAACCATGCCGGCGGTTTCCTGCTCGATATCGTCAAACAGCAGGGTCAGCACCGCCTTGTTGCGGGCGTTTTCCGTAAAGCGAAAGCCAAAGCCGCCGCCCTTGCTGTTTTGAATGGAGAGGATTGCCAGGGTGTCTTCGGAAGGGCCGTCCACCACATAATCGAAACAATCAAACAGCGATTTTACCAAGATTCGTTTCATATGCACCTCCGTAACACAAAGCGCCTTGTGGACATCGCATCTTGTGCTTATTATACTAAAGAACCGCAGTGGTTGCAAGTATAGCATATTCTGTGGCGGTTTGTTCCTTTTGTGCTGTTGTCAATCGTTGTATGCGTCAAAAATTTATGGTATGATACTATTAAAAAAATAGCAGGCATCATGGGGATACAGAAGGGAGATGGCAGAATGCTGCTGCTGGAAAATGGCCGGGTATTGACTCGGGACGCGGCACAGCCTTGGTTGGAGGATGGGGCGGTGCTGGTGGAAAAAGAATCGATTGTGGCGGTAGGCCCCCGGCAACAGTTGGCGGCGGCGTATCCGCAGGCTCGCTCGGTGGATGCGGGGGGTGGTTTGATCATGCCCGCGCTGCTCAACACCCATAATCATATTTACAGCGCTTTGGCTCGCGGCCTAAGCGTGCGGGGCTATGCGCCCCGGGGCTTTGGCGATATTCTGGAGGGCTTGTGGTGGAAGCTGGATAGCCACCTCAATAATGCCGATAATCGGGTTTCTGCTGCGTTGACGGCAGTGGACTGTATCAAAAACGGCGTGACCACCATTTTTGATCATCATGCCAGCTACGGACAGACTGGGGACAGCCTGTTTGTCATCGGCGAACAATTGCGCCGAGCCGGGCTGCGCTGCTCCCTGTGCTACGAGGTTTCTGACCGCAACGGCAAACAGCAGGCAGAGGAAGCCATCCGGGAAAACGCGTCCTTTATTGCCGCCGCCCGGCAAAGCGGCGACCCGCTGCTGCGGGGGATGATGGGGCTGCACGCCTCTTTTACCCTGAGCGACGCCACCCTGGAGCAGGCCGTGGCGGCGGCCGGGGACGCCGGTTGCCATATCCATCTGGCGGAGGGCATTGCCGATCAGCAGGACAGTCTGGCCAAATACGGCAAGCGGGTAACAGCCCGTCTGGCGGAGCGGGGGGTGCTGGGACCCAAAACCATTGCGGTACACGGCGTGCATACCGATGCAGCGGAAATTGCCCTGCTGGCGGAGACCGATACCATGTTGGTGCATAATCCGGAATCCAATATGGGCAACGCGGTAGGCTGTCCCCCGGTGATGACCATGCTGGCGCAAGGGATTCTTTGTGGTTTGGGCACAGATGGCTATACCAACGATATGCTGGAAAGCTATAAGGTTGCCAATATTTTGCATAAACATGCGCTGGCAGATTGCAATGCTGCCTGGGCGGAAGCGCCCCGGATGCTTTTTGAGAACAATCCCGCTATCGCCGCCAGATTTTTTGACCAGCCCTTGGGCGTGCTGCGTCCCGGTGCGGCAGCGGATATCATCGTCTGTGACTATCAGCCCATCACCCCCATGGGCGAAACAAACGCCAATGGCCATATCCTGTTTGGGATCAACGGTCGGGGGGTGGTTACCACCATCGCAGCAGGACAGGTGTTGATGGAAAATCGCCGCCTGACCACCTTGGACGAAGCCGAAATTGCCGCCCAAGCCCGCGTCCAAGCGGCCAAATTGTGGCAAAGGATCAACGGGTAAGGGGGAGACGGAAGGGCGCATGGCGGTGCTTCTTTTCCCGGGGCAAGCTTGCTGCAGTAGAGTAAAAAGGAGGTTGTTGGTGATGTCGGACAGAATGTACCCTCTCTCTTTTGCCAGCCTGATGGAAAGAGCCTTGGCTGAGTATGTAGCGGTGGGAGAGGTTTTTGGCGTAAAGACGCTTTATCGGGCTGCGCCCACTTTATATCATACGATCTTTGACGGCCATATGGAAACGCCGGTGGGTCCGGCAGCGGGCCCCCATAGCCAGCTGGCCCAAAATCTGCTGGCGGCGTATGCTGCCGGGGCGCGCTTTTTTGAGCTGAAAACGGTGCAGATTTTGGATGGCGAGGATTTGCCGGTGAGCAAACCCTGCATTTTTGCGGAGGACGAAGCCTATAATGTGGAATGGTCCACCGAGCTTACCGTGGAGCAGGCGCAGGCGGAATATGTCAAGGCCTGGTTTGGAATCAAGCTGCTTTGTCGGGAATGGGATTTGGGCGCGGCGGACGGATTTATCTTTAATATGAGCGTGGGCTATGATTTGGCGGGGGTGCAATCTCCCAAGCTGGATGCGTTTATCGAGGGGTTAAAGGACGCTTCGGCCTTGCCGGTGTGGCAGGAATGCCGGGATTGGGCTTTGGCCAATTTGCGTCGGTTTCGCAAGGTGGACGCGGCCTATATTTATGGCATGGATAGCCATGTTTGCCGCTCTGCTACCGTTTCTACGCTGCATGGCTGTCCTCCCGGGGAAATCGAGGCCATTGCCAGCTATTTGCTGCTGAAAAAAGGATTGCATACTTATGTAAAATGCAATCCTACCCTGTTGGGCTATGATTTTGCCCGGGAAACTCTGGATCAGCTGGGATTTGGCTATATCCACTTTGACGATCGGCATTTTCGCGAGGATTTGCAGTTTGCCGACGCGGTGCCGCTTTTGGAACGGTTGCTGACCTTGGCGGAAAGCTTGGGGCTGCAATTTGGCGTGAAGCTTTCCAACACCTTGCCTGCTGCTATTTGCCGGGGCGAGCTGCCCGGGCAGGAAATGTACCTTTCCGGCAGGGCGTTGTATCCGCTGACGGTGTCTTTGGCGGCCAAGCTGGCGGGGGAATTTGGCGAAAGGCTGCCCATCTCCTATTCCGGTGGTGCAGAGCTGTATAATATCAAGCAATTGCTGGCGGCCGGGCTGCGGCCGGTTACCATGGCCACGCCGCTGCTGAAGCCCGGCGGCTATCAGCGGCTTACCCAGATTGCGGAAGCGGCTTGCAGCGCTGTCCATCCGGTGACTGGTATCGAGCATCCGCCGGTTCCCCCGGTGGACGCCCAGGCGTTGCAGGCCTTGCGCATTGCCGCATTGCAGCAGAAACAGTATCGCAAGCCGGTCAAGCCCCGGCAGCGGCGGCGGATCGCAGGCGCGCCGCCCTTGTTGGATTGCTTTGCCGCCCCTTGTCAGCAGGGTTGCCCCATTCAGCAGGATATTGCCGCTTATGTGGCGGCAATGGCGGCGGGGGATGCGGCGGGCGCGCTGACGGTGATCACCCAGCGTAATCCCTTGCCCTTTATCACCGGCACCATTTGCCCCCATCCTTGCATGGACAATTGCAACCGTTGCTTTTTGGAAAGTGGGGTGGATATTCGGGAAATCAAGCTACAAGCGGCGGAGCAGGGCTATCGTCAATTACTGACCGATTTGTGGCCTGCCGCTGCCAATCACGGAAGAATCGCGGTGGTGGGCGGCGGCCCGGCTGGGATGGCGGTATCGTTCTTCCTGGCTAGAGCCGGTTATGAAGTGCATATTTTTGAGCAGGCAGCCTCCCTGGGCGGCTTGGTACAGCGGGTGATCCCTGATTTTCGCATCGGTCAGGGGGCGATCGATAAGGATATTTCCCTGCTGATGGCCATGGGCATTGTTTTTCACGGACAAAGCCGGATCACCGATCTGGCGGAGCTGCGGCAGCAGGGCTTTGGCCAAATTGTGCTGGCGGTGGGCGCCGGGGTGGAAAGCGGCCTGAAGCTGGAACAGGGGCAGGCGCAAAACGCTCTGGCGGTGCTGGAACAGTACAAAAAGGACGCTGCTGCTTTGCCGCTGGGCGCAAAAGTAGCGGTAGTTGGCGGCGGCAACAGCGCCATGGATGTGGCTCGGGCGGCGCTGCGGGTTCCCGGGGTGGAGCAGGTGTGCATTGTGTATCGCCGGGACAAAGCCGGGATGCCGGCAGACCCGGAGGAGCTGCAACTGGCGGAGGAAGAAGGCGTGCGCTTCCACAGCAAGCTGGCGCCGGTGCGGCATAGGGATGGGATTTTGGTTTGTGAACGGATGGAATTGAGCCGTGTGGGCGGACAAGGCCGTCCGGTGCCCCGTCCTACCGGGGAGCTGGTGGAAATTGCTGCCGATACGGTGATTGCCGCCACGGGGCAGCGGATGGACAGTGCCTTTTATCAAAGCTTGGGTCTGCCCATGGGGGAAAACGGCTGGCCCCGTCTGCAAGAAGAGTCCGGGGAAACCGGGCTGCCCGGGGTGTATTTAATCGGTGACGGCGCTACCGGCCCGGCTACGGTGGTGGAAGCCATTGCTTCTGCGGCCAAAACCGCGGCGGCGATCAGCGGCGCCCGTTATGATACCTTTGCGGAGCTGAACGGCAACGCGGAAGGCCTGGCTGCCCGGGGCATGGTGCTACCGCCGGCGCAGGGTAAAAAAGAAGCCGAGCGCTGCCTGGGCTGTGCCGCGCTTTGCGGCTTATGCGCCGAGGTTTGTCCCAATCGGGCCAATGTGCTGATCGATACTCCCTTGGGCAAGCAAATTGTCCATCTGGACGCTTTGTGCAATGAATGTGGCAATTGCGCTGTGTTTTGCCCCTATCAGCAAGCGCCCTATCAGCATAAATTTACCGTGTATCGGGATCTGGCGGATTTTGCGGCGGGAACCAATCCGGGGATGCTTTATACCGCCGACAAGCAAAAGCTGCTCAAAGCTGACGACGCCCAATTGGCCGAAGCCGAGCTGCTGGCGGAGACCTTGATCGAAAAATATAAATATCTGCTGTAGCAGTATTTTATTGCAGCTCTTGCAAGTGCTTTTAGAGAGACTGCCGTCTGATGGGACGGCAGTCTTTTCTTATAGTTTTTTGCAAAAGCGATTGCGCATTTTTTTTGGTCATGCTATTATGGAAATAATTGTAACTTTTGGTAGATACAAAAGAATCAACTGTGATGCTGCGCCCTTGCCGGGGTTTTTCATCTGCATCGGTGGCAATGGGGTTGTTTGTGATGGCAACGCAGCTATAGCGTTTGCCACGGAGGAGGAGTAGTATGCGGCAGTGGCTGAGAAGGGTGTTGTTCAGCCTGGAAAATCGTGATTTTGCTTTGGCCATCCGCAACGGTTTGATCATGATTATCCCGGTGCTGATGGTTGGTTCTATTTCGCTGATCCTGCAGCATTTGCCCATCCCTGCGTATCAGGCATTTTTGGCCTTGCCCATGGCGGCGGTGTATGTGGATATCATCAATTTTATGTATAATGCTACCTTTGGCATGCTTTCTGTATATCTGGCGCTGGCCATCGGCATTTATTATGGGCGCAAGCAGGATGAGGCCCATCCTTATGGGCCGCCGATCACGGCGCTGATCTGCTTTTTTATCCTAACCGGGGTGTTAAGCGGCGATCCGGCCTGGGGGGCGCTGGGGGTAAAGGGGATGTTTACCGCCATTGTTTCCGCAACTTTTGGCTCTTGCCTGTATGGCAAGCTGGCGCCTTCTTTTGGTCAAAAGCTGAAGGCCTATAGCGATGGGGCGGATGCCGGGTTTAATCATGCGGTGGCGATGATCTTTCCGGCGCTGATGGTGGCGGCGATTTTTGCGGCGGTCAATGCGCTGATCGGCTATTGGCTGGGCATTACCGGTTTTCAGGAGCTGTTTGTCAAAGCCACCAATGCGTTGTTCGCCCCTTTGGGACGCTCTTTGTTCAGCGGCTTGCTCTTTGTATTGCTCTCCAGTTTGCTTTGGTTTTTTGGCATTCATGGCAGCAATGTGCTGGAAGCGGTAACGGAAAATCTGTTTACGCCGGCTACGGAAATGAATATGGCGGCAGTGGTGGCGGGGCAAGCCCCAACCGAGATATTGACCAAGACGTTCTTTGATGTATTTGTGCTGATTGGCGGCTGCGGCTCTGCTTTGTGTTTGCTTTTGGCTATTGTGCTGTTCAGCCGCCGGTTAAGCGATCGGCGCTTAAGCAAGCTGGCCGCGGCGCCGATGCTGTTTAATATCAATGAAATTATGATCTTCGGTTTGCCGGTGATCTATAATCCTTTTTTGCTGGCGCCGTTTTTGCTGACGCCACTGGTTTCTTTTTTGGTGTCTTACCTGGCCATGTATTGGGGGCTGGTGCCGCTGGTGACGGCCTCGGTGGATTGGACCACGCCGGTGTTGGTTGGCGGCTATCTGGCCTGCGGTTCTTGGCGGGGCGTGTTGCTGCAATTGGTTAATGTTACCTTGGGGATCTTGCTGTACCGGCCTTTTGTGTTGGCTTATGATCGCCGCCGGGAGGAGAATGCCCGGCTGTATTTGGCGGCGCTGGTTGCCCGGTATCAGGAAAGCGAACAAAAGCTGACCCCGGTGGTGTTGACCGAGCTGACTGATGAATGCGGTGATGTTGCCCGCACTTTGGCGGCGGATTTGCAGTTTGCGCTGGAGAACGGCAAGCTGTGCTTGCATTTTCAGCCCCAATATGGCAGCGATTTGCGCTGTTTGGGGGCGGAAGCACTGCTGCGATGGAGCCATCCCCGGTTTGGTTTGTTGTATCCGCCGCTGGTGATTCAATTGGCTCGGGAAGGCGGCATTTTGGTGCGGTTGGAGCAGTGGATTTTGGCTGAGGCGGTGGCGCAGGCGGATTTGCTGCGGCAGCAGACCGGATTATCTCTGGAAATCGGCGTCAATGTTTCTGCGGCCACGATACAAGACCGGGCGTACACCGAGTATGCGTTGACGCTTGCCCGGGAAAAAGCGCTTGTGCCCGGCAGCATTTGTTTGGAGATCACGGAGCAGACCGCTTTGCAAACCGGCGTGGCTGCTGGGGATTTGTTTGACAAGCTGCATCAGACTGGCTACAAGCTGGCCATTGATGATTTTTCCATGGGGCATACTTCCTTGGCTTATTTGCGGGACAACCGTTTTGATCTGGTCAAGCTGGACGGCTCTTTGGTAAAGGGCTTGACGGAAAACCCCCGCTGCCGGGATATTATAGAGTCGATCGTGCATCTTTCTCAATCTCTGGGGTTTGCGGTGCTGGCGGAATATGTGGAAACCGAGTGGCAGCGCCAGGCTTTGGCAGGGATCGGCTGCCAGCAATACCAAGGGTATTTGTTCAGCCCGGCGGTGCCGGTGACGGAGCTGATCGTCCGCTTAAACCGGGAAGAGAAAAATCCGCAGAATTAGCGTTTGCAATCAGGGTTGTGGTATAGTATACTATTTGGGTATTTATACATAAATTGTAAAGAAGGATGGTATAAGCACATGAACAATTCCAACGAGCAATGGGGCAGCCGCTTGGGCTATCTGTTTGCCGCGCTGGGCATGGTGATCGGCACCGGCAATATCTGGCGCTTTCCCCGGGTTTGCGCGGCCAACGGTGGCGGATCTTTTCTTATCGCCTGGACAGTGGCAATGCTGATTTATGCGGTGCCCTTGCTGATGACCGAAATGGTGATGGGCAAAAAAACCGGTTTAGGCACGATTGGTGCTTTTCGGGATATGGTAGGCAAGAAGTTTGCCTGGATGGGCATTTGGGTTTGCGGCGTTTGCTTGCTGCTGATGTCCTATTATTCGGTGGTGATGGCCTATTGTCTCAAATATTTTACCCTTTCTTTTACGGACTTTTCCGCCAATATGACTACGGAAACTACCACCAATATCTGGAACGGCTTTATCGGCACCCCCTGGCAGGTGATTTTGTTTCATCTCATCTGCATGGGTGTGGGCTGCTATGTGGTCTACAAGGGGGTAACCAAGGGGATCGAAAAATACTGCAAAATCCTCATTCCCACCTTGTTTTTGCTGCTGGTGGTGATTGCTATTCGCGCCTTGCTGCTGCCCGGTGCGGTGCAGGGGCTGCAATTTATGTTTAATGTGGACGTAAGCTATTTGTTCAACCTGAAAACCTGGCTGAACGCCTTTACCCAGGCCGCTTGGTCTACCGGGGCCGGCTGGGGCTTTATCGTTACTTACTCCGTATATGTGAAAAAAGACGAGGATATCCCCAATAACTGCATGATCATGGGGATTGGCGATAACGTGGGCGCTTTGGTTGCCGCTTTGGCGGTGCTGCCTGCCATCTTTGCCCTTTCTCCCTCTTTGGAGGCGGCGCAAACCGCCGTATCTGCCGGCAATTACAATATGACCTTTGTCTATCTCTATCAGTTGTTTTCCACCATGCCTTTTGGGCGGGTGATCTCGGCGGTGTTCTTCTTCTGCATGGCGGCGGCGGCTTTGACCTCGCTATTCCCCATGATCGAGGTCAGCGTGCGCAATCTGATGGATGCGGGAATGCCCCGACACAAGGCCACCCTGTGGGTGTGCGGCGTGGGCTTCCTTGTTGGTTGCTTCTCCGCCCTTTCCATTGGCAAGCTGAATAATCAGGATTGGGTCTGGGGCTTGGGGCTGATGGTCAGCGGCTTGTTCTTTGCCATTGCTGCCCTGAAATATGGGGTGGAAAAAATTCGCAAAGAGGATATCAACGCTCCCGGCGCGGATTACCAGATCGGCAAATGGTATTATAATAGTTCGATCTATCTGATCCCGGTGATCGTGGTGGTGATGCTGTGCTGGTGGGGCATTCAATCCATCGGCTGGTATCCCGAAACTTGGTGGAGCCCCTTCGAATCGGAAAATCTGGGGACTGTGGTGCTGCAATTTGCCGTCTTGATCCTGGTTGGCCTGCTCTTAAACAATAAGCTGGCCAAGAAGATCGGCAAAGGGCATTTGACCAAATAAGGAGGAAAGCTGTATGACTACCGGTGCGATTATCATGATGGTGATTTGTCTGGTTGGCTATTTTGGCAGTTTTGTCTACTGCGCCGCCAAGGCAATGAAAAAGAAATAAAGCAAGAATGCTGCAAAGCTGCCGCTGGGTGCATGGTGCGCCCGGTGGCAGCTTTTTTATTGGCAAGGAGCGGGTTGCTGCCGCAGGAGGAAATCGGTGTTCCGCCGGCGGCGATGGAGGAAACCGTTTTGCGGAGACGGGCGCTTGTGGGTTTGCGGAGTGGCTGGAGAAGGCGCTATGCTAAAGGAGGAATGACAAAAACCTGTCGGCCTGTTTCCCGGGCATAGAGCAGGGTAACGCCGGTGCCGCTGGGACTGCCGTTCCAAACGGCCAGCAAATAGCGGCTGTGATCCACCATGTATTGATTGCGTCTTTGCAGACAACCAGGCGTGTACTGGGTTTGCAGCAGTGTTTCCTTATCGCAGCGGGCAAGGATAGAGAAATAGCGGTTGCGGTCTGCCTCGCGCCAGCGATTGGCCTGCCCTTCCCAGGGGATGGCGCATTCCAGGGTGAGGGGCAAGCCGTCTTTTTCTTTCAGCGCCAGCACGATTTCCGCCGCCCAGGTATCCACCCCCAGCGCCATGCCGGAGAGGAAATGCCGTACATCCTGTTTCTGGATCATCCGAATCACTTCTTGCCGCAGGCGCGCTTTTAGCTGGAGGCAGCATGGATCATTCTCACGAAACCCCCACGGCAAAGATTGGGGTCGATGCCCGGTAAAGCAACAGGTTTGCTCTAACATAAAAATGTCCTCCTTGTATTAGTGAACTATCACTCTATTATCATGAAATTCGATATTAGTGAATTATCACTAATATAAAATAATTTAGTGACATATCATTAAGGTATGTGACGTCACTAAGGAGAGCGATTTATGGATACACAACAGGCGGTTGCAAGCAGAATTCGGCAGCTTTGCAAGGAGCGTGGGTTGACGCCAAACGGAATAAGCAATTTGGCCGCTGTTCCACAGGGGACGGTCAAGAGTATTCTCAATGGCGAAAGCAAAAATCCGGGGATTCTTACCATCAAAAAACTTTGCGATGCGTTTGAGATCACTCTTGGCGAGTTTTTCTCAACGTCGGAGTTTGATGGTTTGGAGCAGGAGATCAAATAACTGGTAAACATGGGCTGCTTAGCGCAGCGCAAACGGTAATCTTCCTTGCCTTTTTATTAGGCTATGCATAGCCTAATAGTAGCATGCATAGCCTATAATGTCTACCCTTTTGGTTTATGATAAATCACATAAACCAAAAGAGGTGGTATATGAATACGATAACGGCGGTAAAAAATCGTGTTTTGGCTCTTTGCGGTGAACGGGGCATCAGTATTAACAAGCTTGCAACCCTATCCGCGCTCCCGCCATCCAGCATCAAAAATATTCTGTATGGTAAGAGTCAAAATCCAAAAATTGTCACCATCAAAAAGCTTTGCGATGCGTTTGAGATCACTCTTGGCGAGTTTTTCTCAACGCCGGAGTTTGATGGGTTGGAGCAGGAGATCAAATAGCAAACAAGTACCCGGCCTTTTTCTGGTGGTCGGGTCTTTGTTTTGATGTGGTTGCGTCTTTGCCCTTGCGGCAGCTATGGGATTGTGGCGCAGAACCGTGTCGCTTGTGGCGGCATAAAAAGAAGCCGCCCGGCTGCCAAGGGAGGGATGGCGTGTCAGGCGGCTTAATCAATATGGAGAAATAA
>CAYOVS010000017.1:0-917 GCA_964407445.1 uncultured Peptococcaceae bacterium | reverse complement strand
AATAAGAGGATTGGATCATCGAAACAGGACGTTAGATTGCTTTATAGCCTTTTTCCTTGATGTTTTCGATCATGGTTTGCAGGAAATCCACGCAGTCGGCGTTGATGGCGTAGTGGGCATGGGAGAAAATGGGCGCATCCGGGTCGTTGTTGACGGCCACCACGGTTTCCGCAGCGATCCCGGCCAGATGCTGGATGGCGCCGGAGATGCCGCAGGCGATATAGAGGCGGGGCGCTACGGTTTTGCCGGTTTGGCCAACCTGATGGCTATAGCCGTACCAGCCCAGATCTACCAAGGGGCGGGATACTGCCACTGCGCCGCCCAGCAGCTCTGCCAATTGCTCGGCTAAGGCGATGTTTTTGGCGGAGCCGATGCCTTTGCCAACCGCTACAATGATATCCGCATCGGCAATATTGACGTCGTTGCCAGCGGCAGAGAGTTCTTTTAAGGTTGTGACCAGCACGTCTTTGGGCAGCGCTACCTGTTCCATAATCACTTGGCCTTTGCGGCTTTCGTCAGCGGCCAGGGGGGTGAACACCTTCGGGCGCACGGTGGCCATTTGGGGCCGATGCTTGGGGCAGATGATGGTAGCCATCAGATTGCCGCCAAAAGCGGGACGGGTTTGTTGCAGCAGGTGATTTTCCGTGTCGGCAGCCAAAATGGTGCAGTCGGCAGTAAGACCGGTTTTCAGTCGGGCTGCCAGACGGGGCGCCAAAGCCCGGCCAAAGCCGGTGGCGCCCAGCAGGATGATCTCCGGCTGATATTTTTGCACCAGCTGGGTCAAAACGCCGGTGTAGCAGATATCGTTCAGTTGCGCCAAACCGGGGTTGACCACGGCCAGCCCCGTGTCGGCGCCTTTGGCCATCAGCTCGGGAGCATGGCTTTTGACGGATTCCTCCCCCAGCAGCACGGCGGTA